>NZ_JBMRGR010000009.1:0-127130 GCF_049384045.1 Enterococcus diestrammenae | reverse complement strand
CTCCTCATATTTAGCAATAAGCTAAGTATAAAGGAGGAGTGATTGGTAGAAAATGCGTTGGATTATTTCTCGCTTACCTTCATTCTAGCTAGCTACAGTCAGCTTGTCGTTAGAGGAATAACTAGAAAAGGTGGAGATAAGCTAGAAATCATTTTTGAAAATTAGCTTAAATGAAAAAGCGAGCCCATGTTTCGGGTTCGCTTTTTAGCAATAAATTCCAGTGATTTAATTATCCAAAGTAAAATTTATTGACTCATTATAATAATTAAACGCGTCACAAGTTTTCAATTTATAGATAATGATAAAAAGAAAATAGATATTATCTCCTTCTTAAATAACGATATTCAAAAATCAGATTATCATTATTTTCGATCATCCAGTCTTCCAATATTTGCCTTAATAAGTCGAGAATCGTTAAATTATCATCAATTAAGTTGTGAAGTTCGCCTGGATCTCTATCTAAATCGTATAGTTCGTCTATATCGCCAGCATTGAAAACATATTTCCAGTTTTTCCAGCGTAGTGCTCTTTGAGAAAATAGTACAGAACCGATTCCCGAGCATTCCGTTACCACACACTCTCTCCATTTCATTGCTTTCATTTCAGTATTTTTAAAATCAGCTAACGGCAATAACGAGCGCCCATCTCTTGCCACTTCTTCTTCAGCTAGACCAGCTGCGTTCAAAATTGTTGAATATAGATCACAAGTTTGAACAAATTCTGAGATACGATGTGATTCAGTTTCATGTGGCATTTTAATAAGGAGTGGAATACTGGTAATTTCTTCATACATAAAGATAGCCTTATCACAAAGCCCATTATGAATTCCTAATGATTCACCATGATCAGAACTAAAAATAATTAAGGTATTATCATACAAGTCATTATCTTTTAAAAACTGAATTAATCGTCCAATTTGATAATCAATATGGCTCATATTTGCATAATAATGACGAATGTAAGGGACAAATTCTTCCCATTCAGTATTATTTGCACGCTTCACATCATGGATTCGTGGTTTATTATCACTATCGCCTGCATAATTTTCCCAAGGTAGAATATCCATATCACGATAATGGTTCAAAAACTCAGTCGGAGCATAATATGGTTCATGTGGTCCCCAAAAATTTAATTGAAAATACCATGGCTCATCTTGCTTTTTGAAATCTAATAGCCATTTTTTCGTCCGCTCCACCAAAAAATGTTCAATTGTCGTGTCCAATCCAGAAGTAATTTCACCAGCTTGATGAGAAGTATAATTACCAGAGATAATATTCTCTATTTTAGTTTCTTTTCCTAAGCTAGAAACATAGGCCTTTAATTCATCGTAGATATATCCGCCAAAACCATGTCCTGGAAAATCGTCTCCTTGATAACCTAGAGTAGTGGGAACCGATCTGGCATTCATTTCTAATTCTGCAAAGTGAATATTACCCATATATTTTTGAAGATAATCATCATTTCGTACTGCGTCAGCCCCTGTACCTAGATGCCATTTACCTGTATAACCAATTTGATACCCTGCAGTTTGTAATTGTCGACTCAAAACTTCTGGAGTATCCGGAAGTTCTTGAACCATCGTGCCGTAGTTATATGAATTTGTCAGCATGCCATGGTGCATCGGGTACAATCCCGTTTGCATCGAGGCTCTTGCTGGCGTACAGATTGGACAAACAGCATAGGCGTTATCGAAATTTAAGCTACTTTCTGCTAACTCATCAAGATTAGGCGTAGAAACTGGTAAGTTTCCATAAGTAGACAAAGTGTCCTTCCTCTGCTGATCAGTTAAAATAAATAAAATATTTGGTTTATTTGTCATTTGCTTTCCAACTCTGCTTTCTTAGCCCAATATTCCTTACCTTGAGGAAATGAAAAGTCTCCCATTGCATCTGCGAGATTTACTAATTCCACTTGCATTTCAGCTGTTTTCTCTAAAAATTCAGGAACGTTAGCAAGATTATTCATTTCTTTAGGATCTGACACGATATCAAATAATTGTGTATGTCTTCCAAATTTTGTAGCATACTCAATTAATTTATAATTATCTTTCAAAAGTCCACGAATCTTTGTTGTAAAACTCAAATAAATTGTATCTCGCCCTTTTGCATCACCGCTAATTATTGGTAATAAACTATGCCCAAATAAACCTTCTGGAATTGGTGTTTCAGTATACTCTAAAATAGTTGGCATAATATCCAAAAGCAAGGCTCTTTCCTTGACCCTTTTGCCCTCTGGCAACCCTGGGCCTGACATAATAAGTGGAACATGAATGCTATGTTCGTAAAGATTTTGCTTGCCCATTAAGCCATGTTGACCGATGGATAAGCCATTGTCACCACTATAGATAATTAGAGTATTTTCTAATTGTCCTGTTTCTTCTAACGCCTGTAGTATGGTTCCTATCCGAGCGTCAATATGACTAATCATGGCATAGTAATCTGCCATATGTTGTTTAATTTTCTCTGCTGGTCGCGGATAAGCTTCTAGAGTTTCGTCTCTTTCCCCTTTTACATCAAACTCAAAAGGATGTTCAGGTAAATAATTTTCAGGTAAGCTTATTTGATCTGGATCATACATATTTTGAAACTCTTTCGGCATTGTTCGAGGATCATGAGGTGCCAAAAAAGCCCCGTAAAGAAAGAATGGTTCCTCGTTTTCTGCTTCTGCATAAATTTTTTCAATTAGTTTATCAGCAAATAAATCGGTTGAGTGTTTTCCTAATGTAATATGATCTGCTGGCAAATCAATTGTACGTTTACTTGAAAAAGGATCTTGAGTAAATGTACGCAAGTCTTTGTATTCTTTTGTGATATCAAACTCATTGACTGGAACATTCCAATGGTCCCACATTCCGCCAAAGAAAATCTCTCCTCCATCAGAAAAAGCTCGGCTATACCCTTTAGTCCCATTATGCCATTTACCAATTCCAATAGTATTATAATTATTCTTCTGAAGCTCTTCTCCCAAAATAGCATGATCATTTGGAATCGTTGCACCAAGACCTTGTAAATCAAACAAATGCTTAGAAGTATGCATCATTGCTCTTGATGGCATACATACTGCACCGGAAGTTCCACCTGGAATATAGGCATTTTCAAATGAAACTCCATTTTCAACTAATCGATCAAGATTTGGTGTCTTTATTTCATTATTTCCAAGAGCATGAATTGTATCGAATCGTTGATCATCTGCTAACAAAAATAATACATTTCTTTTCATATCTACTTGTCATCTGCTTTCTACTTAATTACCATAAAAGAATAATTTATGAAGTTTCTCAACAACATACTTCTCACCAAGAATATACCCTTCATCTTTTTGCATTAGGGCAGCAGCAATATAAAAAATATCTTTACAAACTTCTTTTTCAGATTTGGCTTCAGGTATATTTGACCAAATTGAAATTGCCGTTCCTGCCACCTGTAAAAGTTGCTTATCCTTAATAGCTTGATCTTTAGGGAATAGTGTCGGAGTCCAGTTATCCATAATTTTTTCATAGGTAGGATATGTGTAAGAGGCATGTTCACCCAAAACATAATAAAAATAATTATCATTATGATTAATGACGCTGTATCCTTTATCTATAAACGTGTTAATTGTTGCCATGTTAGAATTCCATCTAGTCCAATAACTCACAAGACAATCTTTAGTTAAATGAATTCCTTCTGTGCGATTTACTCTATAAAAACCATCATTCCATACCAATGGAACAAACCCCAATTGCCGAATATACGCGACCAAGTTATTAACATATTCAATTAGTACTTCAATACCACTAGAGTCCGGTCCATATTTTTCTTTAGCATATTTTAGTAGCGTTGGATATTCATGAAGATTATCAAAAGGAACAAATTCATCCGCACCAATGTGGAAAAAGCGACAATCTTGAAAAAGTTCCGCATACTCAAGATACAACGAATAAATAAATTTCACTGCATCTGGATTCAAGATATCCAATGCTTTGGGATTCTTTTCTATTACTCCATCTTCATTTAATCTATCCAAACACCATTCTGGATTCTTTTCGAGAGCAAATTTTAAATGTCCAGGAGAATCTAGGTCGGGGATGATATCAATTTGACGACTATGGGCATACTGTATTAATTCTCTAATTTCAGATTTTTTTAGGTGTTCTTTTGAAGCTAACCAAGGATATTGTGTCGATTCAATTCGAAACCCTTCGTTTTCTGAAAAATGTAACTGTAATTGATCAAAACTAAATAGAACTAATAAATCAATTATTTCTTTTAACGAATCTAACGAAAAGTATTTCCGTCCAATATCTACCATTAATACTTTTTTTCGCAAATTATCACTTAAATATTGTTCTCGATGTACTTCTTGATCTGTAAAAATTTGCAATAAAACTAGCATTGCTGCTTTCAATAAGCATTGTTCATTATTAGCAATAATAGTAATACCTTCAGTTTCAGAATTTCGAATCACTGTTTTCGTGATAGTTTGATCCAAAATCAGCTGTAATTGCCCTTGTTCAGAAGACAACAAGAGTTCATGACCAGTGAATCTTTCCCAAAAATGATTCACTATTTTTGCACATGATAATTCCTGATTACCAGCTTTTATAGTCGTTAATGACATCTTTTTTACTCCTCAATTAATTGTATTTGCTATACTCCATTACCTATTTTTGTAAAAAAACAATCCCCAAAATCTACCAATAAAGCTATGCCTAATCGGTAATGTCGAGTTTCTACGACTCCTACTTAAGCTTTATCACTCATTCGTTACAAGCGCCTCATTAATCCACGTCAATCGTTTTTCTAGAGTAAAATCAAACCAAATAATCATACTAGAAAATGCACAAAATAATATAAGAGCCGGCAATTTAATAAAGATGAACGCTAATAAAATTAGCCCTCCCACTTGTAATGCCAATTCTTTAAGATTAGAAAAAAGAATAGTGATACTCAACAAAACATTTTCTCTCCATGATAGTTCATAGTTAATCTCTATCTGAAGTGCATAGTTAAAAATGAAGATTAATGCTATTAGGCAGACGAAGATAATTAGTGTGATAGAAAAAAATAGTAAACCTTTTTCCTGTACAGCAATCAGTAGGTTAATCATCAAAAGAATAATTAAACCAATAAAGAAAACTGCTAGCCTATTTGCTTTCCAAAAACTATTTTTATAATATGACCATGCTTTTTTGAATGATTTATTATTTGTATCCCATCCGGTTTCTTTATAAAGAGTAAGAATACTGCAATAAGCTGGTCCGATACCAAAAGCTACTCCACCAATAGCGGTCAGCACGAGAAAATACAAATTTAATTTTAGTAATACATAAAATTTATTAAACACTTGCTCCACGATTGATCCAATCATATTGCATTACCCCTTAATTTCCGGAAAATCCGAATTACTGTTATAAAAGCATCGAGGGATCAATGAAGTTGATCACCTCAATGCTAAGCATAAATCAACTAATACGAACAGCGTTGATACTCTGTACTTTAAATGTTAGTCAACTTATTTTTCTGACAAAAATTCATCATATTGAGATTGCAATTCTTTGATAATCTTATTCATTCCAGCAGCTTCTAACTCTTTATTCATTTTTGGAATTGTTTCATCCGGATCCAGGGTGCCAGTCATTAAACCAACTTGATATTTATTAATCACACTACTAACATTAGTAATTTCAGTTTTTACATCATCAAAGCTAAAGTTACAGCCAACAATTGGTGACTCTGGTGCTTCACTAATATTCTTGTCTCGTTCATCAATTTGCTCTTGAGTTATCCCATCGGTTGGTGTAGCAGTTAAACCATTACCAACATTCCAAGTAGATAAGTGATAATCAGGCTTATATCCATCAAGTAATGTTACAGTATCATTGTCATTGTACTCCCAAGCTTCTCCTTCTAAACCATAAACAAGCGTATTTAAAACTTCTGTATTTGTATTTAAAACATTAAGAATTTTCAATGCTTCTTCTTTATGTTTTGATGTGGAAGAAATAACAAAATTAGCCATACGCAAATCACTTACACTTTTAATCTTACTTGTTAAAGGAACGGTCACAATTTCTCTACCTGCAGCATTTGATAACGCTGTATTACCATAGTCAAAGGGGCCTTGTGTAGATGCTCTACTAAACCATGTTTTTTCTCCCAATGGATATGTGGTAGTAGAAGTTGCAGCATCTTTGATAATATAACCTTTCTGATAAAAATCATGCATTGTCTGCAAATCTTCTTGAACTTCTGGTAAATCATATTTATTGTAAATAGTTTCTTTATCATCGCCAGTGGTTCGAACTACAAATGGTAAATTGTTATTAATCACATGATCTAAATCTTCATAAACTTTATAATTTGGACCAGTAGTGATTAAAGCTAAATTCGGTTCATTTTCTTTAATAACTTTAAACAACGGCTCTAAGTCTTTGTAATCTTTCACATTTTCGATTGACAAATCATATTTATCTAATAATTCTTTATCAAAAGAAAGAACTTGTTGAGAGTATACATTATTATTCACTGGAAATGCATATAATTTCCCATCTACTGTATTTCCATCAATATAAGCTTGATCAATCATATCAAAAGCTTCTTTTGCATATTTAGGTGCTAACTCTGTCAAATCAGCATATGCACCTTTTTGTGCATTTACGACATAATTATCGGCCATTGCAATATCATATGATTCACCAGAGGATACAATAACAGACATTTTTTTGCTATAATCTCCGAAATCAATAAATTGAATATCTAGTTTCGCACCAGCTTCTTTTTCCATCACTTGGTTAACTTTGCTTAGGAGCTTATCAAATTCCTTTGGTTTTGCACCCTGTTCATACATCAAAATTGTTGGAACTTTTGAATCCTCGGCCTTAGCATCCCCGCTTCCACATCCTGCTAATCCTACTAACGTCGCCCCCAAAGCAATTGCTGTAGAGACTTTCTGCCATTTTTTCATTGATACGTCCTCCTAATATTTATTCTTTAACTCCGCCAATCGTTAGCCCTTTAACAAAATATTTTTGGAAAAACGGATAAATAAAGGCGATTGGTAGAGTAGCGATAACGACTATTGCCATTCTTGTAGCTTCTTTTGGTATTGACTCAAAGGAAGAAGCTAATGTACCGCTCAACGTTGCATTTTGAGCCATGTAGTCCATATTGCTTTGAATTTTCATAAGTAAGTATTGGAGCGGAACCAAGCTGTCACTTTGAATATATAGCAACGCATTAAACCATTCATTCCAATAACTTAAAGCAGCAAACAAACTAATTGTTGCGATTCCTGGTATTGCTAATGGTAGAACTATTTGCATGAAAACTCTAAATTCGCTAGCCCCATCTATTCTTGCTGATTCAATTATTGATTCAGAAACACTCTTTTTAAAGAAAGTTCTCATGACAATAATATTAAAAGGTTGTAGCGCCATCGGAAGGATTAGTGCCCAAAGAGTATCTTTTAAATTAAGCATTGTTGTCACTACGATATAGGTTGGAACCATTCCTGGGCTAAACAGCATCGAAAAAAGTGCCAACAGTGTAAATAGTCTTTTATAGCTAAAATTAGGACGAGAGATTGCATAGGCAAAGGTTGCTGTAATTGATACATTGATGAAGGTACCAAAAACTGTTGTTGCTATACTAACCAATAATGATTGGAAGATTTGTCCTTTCATGGATGATAAATACTGGTATCCCTGAATACTCCATTCTTTAGGAAATAGTGAATACCCATTAGCAGCTATGGAGTGTTCACTCGTTAATGAAATAACAATAATAAAAATCAATGGAAAAATACATGAAAAGGCTAAGATAAGCATAAAGATGTTAGCCACAAAATCTGACTTTCTGCCAAACGTTCTAACTCTAGCTTTATTAATATTTTTTTTCTTCACTATTTTCCCTCCATTAGAATAATGCTGATTCTTCATCAAAATGACGAACAATCAAGTTTGTAATAATTACTAAAACACAACCAACTGCTGATTGATAAAGACCTGCAGCTGCTGCCATGCCAATATCACCGCTACTAGTCAAGCCAGTGAAGATATAAGTATCCAGAACTGACGTTACATTAAAGAGTGATCCAGAATTTAGTGGAATTTGATAGAACAAGCCAAAATCAGCTCTAAAAATACTTCCAACAGCCAAAATTGTCATAATAATAATTAGTGGCAAAATTTGAGGCAAGGTAACATGCTTAATTTGTTGCCAATTTGTTGCTCCATCCACTGTTGCTGCTTCATAATACGTTGGATCAATTCCCATAATTGAAGCAAAATAAACTATAGATTTATAGCCCAATCCTTTCCAGACTGCTAAAAACAATAAAATGAACGGCCAGTATTTAGGCTCCGTATAAAAATTTATTCCTTCACCTTTTTCAAATAGTAAACCATTTAATAATCCCTTATCTGTAGACAAAAAGGATTCTACAAAATAGCTAATAATAATCCATGAGATAAAGTGTGGAAACATCATGGCAGTTTGGTAAATCTTGACAGCTCTTTTTGATCGCATTTCGCTGAAAACAATTGCTAAAATCACCGCTGCAATCGTCCCAATAATAATCGATCCCACATTGTATAGAATAGTATTTCTTGTGATAATAAAGGCATTATTGGATTGAAATAAAAATTTGAAGTTATCCCATCCTACCCATTCACTATTTAGAATGCTTTGTAAAAAACCTCCTTCTGAAAATCGAAAGTCTTTGAAGGCCACCACATTACCCAATACCGGTATATAAAAGAATAGTACCAGCCAGATAAGACCAGGGGCGGCTAACAATAAGAAAGGTAAGTCATTTTTGAATTTCTTCATTCTACCTTTCTTTCTTTTTTTCTTAGAGATACTTACATTCTCTAGGGTTGAACCGTGACTTATCATATGTCTCCTCCTCGTAAGCGTTTTCTACAAAATCATTATAAGAGATTCGTACCTAGAAAAAATGTTAATTTCATAGATAAATATTCAAAAAGCATAGATTTTTAATATCAAAATTCTAAAAAGATGTTATCCAAATAAAAAAGAGATTCGCATAATGCAAATCTCTTTTTTATTAATTAGTAGATAAGTATCTGTTAACAACTAGTAAGTTTTTTTAGTTCCTTTATTTTCCTATCTATTTTTCATATTGATGACGAAAATCTTTTGGTGAAATACCGCAGTATTTCTTAAAGCTTTGGGAGAGATAGTTAGAAGTAGAGTATCCTGAATTAATAGCAATTTCGCCAACTGATAAATTTGTTTCTAACAAATATTTTTTCGCCACAGAAATCCTTTTATCATTCAAATATTGGGAAAAACTTTTTCCAACTTCCTTTTTAAAAAGTTGTCCTGCATACAATGAATTAATAAATAGTCGTTCTGCAATACTTTTTAGTGTAAGTTCTTCTTGATACTCTTCGTTCACAATCTGAATAATTTGGATCGTTGAATCAGAGTAAGAATGTCGACTATCCTTTTCGATTAGATCAATCGTTTCATTAATACATTTATATAAATCATTAAAATGACTACTCACCAGTATTTTTTGAATTTGCTTTTGGTACGTTTGATCAGAGATACTAAAATTTCTACACAATTCAATCAACATTAAAAAGGTTAGATTTCTTGCGTAATTTGGTTCGACATTCTCCTTGACCATTTGGTTAAAGATGGAAGCTTGTTCACGTCTGATTAATTTCATATCATGTATCCCTAATGCCGCATCAAATTTTTCAAAGGAAATACTGGGAATTGAAAACTTCTCAGCAATATTTGAAAAAATATCATGTCGATCTTTTCCATAATAAAAATTTTTTAACTTATCAGATGATAGCGCACTAGTAAAACTAAAAAACACATCATCAAATGAATTCACTATTTCTCCTATACTTATATCGTTCTCACAAAGATTCAACTCGTCGCATAATTGGCCAATGAAACTATCTTTTTCCTCTCTTTCACCAACAAACACTAAAGTCCAATCGCTTTCATCTGTATTAAAAGAATAAAAAAGCTGCTGATTTTCTTCAAAAATCTCAATTACTTTTTCTTTTTCTACTTCACAATGAAATAAAATAACGCTATATTGCTTCTTTCCAAAATAGGAATCATCCAATTTAAATACATCAACTAATTCATCTTTATTAATTTCGCTGTGAACCCATTTCTGAACTAGAAATTCCATAAGATAAGAATTTTTTCTTATATCATCAATTTTAGAATCTAGCTTTTTTTTAGCTTTTTCTAGCGCATGAACCATTTCGCTCGTATCAACAGGCTTTAATAAATAACTGATACTATCAAACATCATCGCCTGTCTTACAAAATCAAATTCTTGATATCCAGATAACATGATTACTTCGAAATGATACTCTGATTCCCTACATCTTTTTATAAAATCAATTCCATTCATTATGGGCATGGATACATCCGAAATCACTACATCAATATTATTATGATTAATAAAATCAAATGCACTCATGCCATCTGCTGCCTTACCAATCACTTCGAATCCAAGACTTTCCCATGGAATCAACTTTTCCAAGCCATTCAAAATCATATATTCATCGTCTACTAACAATACTTTATACATTTATGAAGACACCTTTCTAAAGGGAATATCAATTATTACTCTTATACCTGTTGGTACATTTCTGTCAAAATAAAATTTAAAATCCCCGTCATAATACAAACGTAATCTCTCGTATATATTTTTTATTCCCACCGATTTACCATTTTGAAGTTCTTTGGGATCAAAATCCATTTTTTTTAAATCAGCTAGTCTCGAGTCCTCAATTCCCAAACCATTATCTTTGATTTCAAAGATAATTCGTTGATCTCTTCGATAGACATTTACGGAACCTATATTGTTTTTTCTTTTGAAATCAATTCCATGAATAAAATAATTCTCTATTAAAGGCTGGATAATAAATTTAGGAATTACTTGATTCTTAACACTTTCTTCTACATAAAACTGATAATCAAAATGAGTTGGATAGCGCATTTTGAATAGAAATGTGTATTTTTCACAAAAATCGATTTCTTTTTCAATTGATATAAGTTGTTCCTGCGAAATATTATTTCGTAACAGTCTACTGAATACAAAGACAATATTTGCAAGTTCTACTGCATCAATATTAACTGCGTACATCCGTATATATTCTAGTGTGTTGTATAGGAAGTGGGGATTGATTTGCGATTGTAATGCTCTGATATTTGCTTCTTTTTGTTCATTTTCTAATCGATAATTGTCAACTACATAATAATTAATATTGTCTAACATCTGGTTAATGCTTTGACTGATAATTTTTAATTCTGGTTCTTTTCGCTTGTCTTCTACCCTAATACCCAAATTTCCCTTCCCAACAACTTCAAGAGTGTTTAAAATATCACTAATGGAATTTCGGTAAGAATAAATCAGGCGATATAGAATAAAGACTAGAAAAGAAATTACTGTAATAGAAACAAACCAAAGCAAACCCAACTCCCGAACTGTTCGCTGTATAATGGCATTTTTAGGAACAAATCCAATAAACCTGACATTTTGATATTCTTTTTCTTTAATCAAATAGTTATGGCTAGAATTTTTTTCTGGAAAATTATTGCCACTTTTATAAATAACTTGATTATCATCTGAAAGAATTAAAATATTGACTGGCTGCAAGTTTTGATACTCTTTTAAAACTTTGGTATATTTTTCTCTATCAATTGAGAATTTTATCGTTCCCATTGCTTCTAAATTACTCGGTCCTAAAATTACTGAGCTAAAATCAATATCTCCTGTATTCTCTGGAAACGGGTTAACTACCTTCCCCGTCTTATAATCTAAGTTTGAATAATAAACCTTTGAAAATTGAGTAAATGTGAATGAGATACTTGTTAACGAAGGGTCTTCGAAGTACAACCCGCTAATTTCACTTGGTAGAAAATAAAATGAGCTTCCCGGTTTCTCAGAGCTTCTTGACACTATGTAATTGAAATAATCTGAATATTCGAAATCGAAAAATTTCTGTGCGCTTTCAATTTTTTCAGAGTTACCAAAAAGTCGATCTGTCATCCACCTAACTTTTTCCATTTCTTCCGAATACATATCCTCAATGTGAGAAATTGACTGATTGACTGCATCACTTTCTTCAGAATATATATCATCGCTTATCATCTTACTTAATAAAAATGTTAAAAAGATAGTAATAATAACTAAGAGAATTGAAAACCATTTAAATATACTTGTCAATCCTAGCTTTTGACTAACTTTCATCGTAATCACCTTTTAGCTGCTGTAATAATCCTATCACTAATAGGAAAGCACTTTCATTTTGAATATTACTATTAAAAATTTTCGAGTAGACAACTAGGTATAGCCTATTTTGAGACCGCTTTCTATTCTACTATTAAACTACACATTTTTACAGCCTTTCATAAAATAATTATATTTATGAAAACGAAATAAAACTATTTCTTCAAATGAAAGATTCAATCCTAGTTGAGCCAACAGATGATATTATCTTCAAAAAAAATAGCCATTAGCTAAAACCAACAGCATTTTTTTAATATTAATCTAGTAGTTTCATCCTTAGTGACGTCCTTCCCGATACTGGCTCGGCGTCATCCCGACTTTTTTCCTGAAGAGGCGGCTGAAATAATGGGAATCATCATAACCGACTTTCTTGGCGATCTCTGCGATAGGGTATTGTAGCCCGTCACTTTGCAATAACTCCTTAGCCTTATCTAATCGATACTGAATCAACAATTCAGCAAAAGTGGTATCATAATCTTTTTTCAATAGTTTATTTAACTGAGACGGACTGACAAAAAGTGTTTGAGCGACTTGTTGCAGTGACATGGAACGATCAAAATAGTTGTTTTCGATATAGCTCATTGCTTGTTGGGCCAGCTTATGATCTTGAGAAACTGGCAAATCGGGCTTCTTTTGCGTTAAAGCCGCCAGCTGTCCTTCCAAATCCGTCAGCAACTTCGCTAAATCTGAACGGGGAATCGGCTTCAATAAGTAATCATGGACTTTTAAGGTCAACGCTTTACGCACAAATTCAAAATCATCATAGCCACTAATCACCACGATGATCGTATCAGGATACCGTTTATTTAACAAAGCAATCAAATCTAAGCCATTAAAATCCCCAAGATTAATGTCAATCATAGCCACGGCAATCGACTGTTCTTCAAAACACTGTAACGCTTCCGTACCATTTTTTGCTGTCAAGACTTGTGAAAATAACGTCGTACTCTGACGTATATAAGCCGCTAAGCCTTCTCGCAAAGGCTTTTCATCATCTACTAATAAGAGAGTGCTCATCCGTTACTCCTTTCTCCAGATACGGCAAGTAAATCGTAACGACCGTCGCCAATTCATCACTAGCAAATACCATCTGCGCCCGGTTACCATAAGTCAGCTGCAAACGGCGCCGCACATTTAGCAAACCAAAACCGGCATCAGTGGAATCAGCCATTGGTGGCTCATGATCGCCAGTTTGATTAAGCTGTTGCAAGACTTCTGGTGCAATCGGTGTGCCATCATTGCCCACAGTGAGAACCAAACCAGCTGCCGTCCCCGCTACCGTCAGCCAAAGACGGGAACTGCGTTGTTGCTGCGTACGTATCCCATGATCGATGGCATTTTCCACGATTGGTTGCAAAAGGAAATGCAGCATTTTCTTTTCTGCAAGCTCTGGTGGCAAATGAATGGACACCTCTGCTAACTCTTCATGGCGAACTTGCTGAATTGCTAAATAGCTACGAATATGGGCGATTTCATCGGCCACCCGACAAAGTTCGTCTCCGTGATTCAGTCCTTTTCTTAAGTACATGCTCAAATTTTCTAACATGGTGACCGCCCGCTCCAAATCCCCACCGACAATCTGCCATTGAATCGTATTTAAGGTATTATACAAGAAATGTGGTTGAATTTGTTCCTGCAAAACTCGCAAGGAAGCCTTGCGATACTTCTCTTCGTTTTCGTAGACTTTATCCAGAGTGGTATTAAAAGCCGTCGCCAATTGAGCAATCTCTGTAGGGCCTGTCTCTTGAGCTCGGACGGTCTTATCCCCAGCTTGAACTTGTAACATCGTGTCACGCAAAGTTACAATCGGGCGCAAAATTCCACGGAAGAGCAGGAGTAAAAAAACGCCCAATAACAATAACACAATCACCAAAACGATTTGTAAAATTCGCAATAGCTGCTGGGTACTGGCACCAAGACTTCCTCGACTGACGATATAATTCACCTGCCAATTGGGCAAATAGTCAATTTCACTTGTAAACAGTAGCTGCTGCTTGGAATCGACTTTTGGTGGACGACTTTCTTCTCCCAATAAAATCCCCGTCCCATCGTACAGATCCAAATCTTTTGCCAGAGACATCACTTTTTGCAGGGGAACTGCCGCCGCAATGTAAGTAATTTCATCGGCTAAAGGTGTCGCCAAACGATACAAAATCACCACTGCTGCTTGATGGTCCTCTTTGGATATCAGCTGATTGCTGACGGTATATGCCAAAGTAGGATCTTGAGTCATCTTAAGGTAGTAGGGCCGTTTTCGGACGGAAAAACTGGGGATGATCGGATCCGCAGAATAAGAAGTGCCATTTTTGGAAACCAAGCGAATCGACAAATAGTTTTCCGGTGCGGTAGCTACTAAGTTTTCCGTCTCCGCAAAAAAGCTCTCCCGCTGGTATTCGTGGGTATTGGAAAGTGAAGCTAACAAGCGCAACTCGGATAAACGCTCCCCGAACCAACTATTGATTTGACTCGTGCGATTATCCACAAATTTTTGGGTAATCGACCGGTTCAAAGGGATCGTTTTACGAGTCAGCTCATAGTGAATCGTCAAAGTCAAGGCGGTAATCAAGGCTAGCGAAGTGGCTAGGAAAATCAAAATGGTCTTTTTCTTAATTGAATTCATAAATACTCCTTGTGTCTTTTTTCACAGATAGCTTAAAAAGTCCACCTGTATCTCAAAAAGTCCAACGCTTTTTCAGGTCGCTCCCATTATACTGAATTTGTTTGAAAAAATCGTCCAGGAGGAAAGAAACAGATGAAAAAGAAGTTCGGAAAAGTCGCCATCGCACTAGCTACGCTACTAGTGATTGCTGGTTGTGGCAATAGCAACGGGCAAAGTAATGAGAGTAAAACGGTCGAAGGTACCGGCGCCGGGAAGCATGGAGATATCAAAGTAGCCGTCACTTTCGCTGGCGAAAAAATCAAAGATATAAAAATCAAAGACCAAAAAGAAAATGAGGTCCTATCAGAACCCGTCTACAAAGAATTGAAAAATACGATTCTTTCACAAAATTCAGCCGACGTGGACGTTATCAGCGGCTCCACTGCCACTAGCGAAGGTTACTTGGCGGCGGTGAAAGATGCCATCGAAAAATCCGGTATCACTTTGGCGGCGGTGAAAGCTAGCGCAAAGAAAACCGATAAGATTGCCGACAAACAAGAGTACGATGTCGTCGTAGTGGGATCAGGCGGTGCTGGTTTTAGTGCTGCAATCGAAGCGCAAGAAGCGGGCAAAAAAGTCGTCATCATTGAAAAAATGCCAACAGTTGGCGGCAATACCCTGATTTCTGGTGGTGAAATGAATGCCCCTGGCAACTGGGTGCAAAAAAAATTAGGCATCAAAGGGGATTCAGTCGAAAGCTATTACGAAGATACCATGAAAGGTGGCGACAACTTAGGGGATCCTAAGATGGTCCGCATCCTTGCTGAAAATGCCTTGAATTCAGCGGAATGGTTAAAAGATGAAGTCAAAGTTGACTTTTTAGATGATCAACTTTTCCAATTTGGCGGCCATAGCTACAAACGGGCGTTGATCCCCGTGGGACATACCGGCCAAGAAGTCATTTCCAAACTGAAGAAAAAAGCTGAATCCTTGAAAGTCGATATCTTGGTAGATACCAAAGCCGACGAATTGATTCAAGATGATAAAGGCAAAGTTACCGGTGTGAAAGCCACCTATAAAGAAGAACAACCAGTGGAATTTCATGCCAAAGATGCCGTTGTCTTAACGACTGGCGGCTTCGGTTCCAATGTTGAAATGCGAAAAGAATACAATCCTGAATACGACGAACGCTATATGTCCACAGATACTGAAGGAACCACCGGGGACGGCATCGTGATGGCAGAAAAAGCTGGAGCGGCGTTGACCAATATGGAAAGTATCCAAACCTATCCCGTGGCCAACCCTAAAACCGGTGTCATTTCCCTACTGGCAGATACCCGCTTTGACGGCGCCATCTTAATCAACCAAGAAGGCCAACGTTTCGTCGAGGAACTGGAACGCCGCGATGTTATTTCCAAAGCAATCTTAGCGCAAACTGGTGGCTACACTTACCAATTGTGGAACGATGATATCGATGCCATCTCCAAAACCAAAGAAGCCCACGAAGACGAATACAATGAATTAATCAAAGACAAATTGTTAGTCAAAGCCGATACGTTAGAAGAAGCAGCTGATTTCTTTGATATTAACGTTGCCAACTTGAAAAAAACGATTGAAAAAGTAAATGCCTATGCTAAAAGTGGTGATGACAAAGACTTCCATCACCGTGGTGGCTTAGTCTCCCTTGAAAAAGGTCCTTACTATATCGAAAAAGCCATCCCTTCTGTGCACCATACTATGGGGGGCTTGGTCATCAATGAAAATACCGAAGTTCTCGATGCGAAAGGCAACCCTATCAAAGGCCTTTACGCTGCTGGCGAACTTACTGGTGTCATCCAAGGTAGCAACCGCCTCGGCGGGAATGCAATCACCGATATCATCACTTTCGGGCGAATTGCTGGGAAAACCACTGGGGAGTTGTAAGAATTAACTCTCACTATATTTGCGCACAATCCCTAAAATAAAAGAACTGTAGAGCAATATGGCTGATTAGACCATTATTGTTCTACAGTTCTTTTTGATTAAATCATCCCCACCAAATACTCTTGGCGCCCATCTCGTAAAAAGATGGGTAAGGTTTCGATAGCCGCTTTAGAATCCAGCCATTGACCCCCTTGATAGACTTTGCCATCCCGGGCATCAGTCCATTGTGCCCCTTGTGGCAAGTAGACCCGGCGTGTGGTGGCCCCAGCTACCATCACCGGCGCTACCAAGACATCCTCACCGAACATGTACTGGTCTTTCAGATCCCAAGTCGTCGCATCTTCTGGAAACTCATAGAACATCCCTCGTAAAACTGGCGCTCCCTTTTCATGGGCTTGTGTCATCAAGTCGCGATTATAATCTCGCATTGCTTCACGAACATCGATGAATTTCTTCATGATCTGGTAGTTTTCTTCACCGTAGCTCCAGATTTCATTAGCCGCACCACTTTGTTCAGTCGGTTCGCCATCTGCTTTAAAAATTTCTCGATGGGGGGTACGGGAACCATGAATCCGCATCACAGGACTAAAGGCTCCGTATTGGAACCAACGAATCAACAGCTCCTTGAACTCATCGGTCCGCACATCCCCACCATGGAAACCGCCGATATCTGTGGTCCACCAAGGAATCCCTGCCAAGCCCATCTGCAAACCAGCTACCACTTGATTTTTGAAATCTTGATACGTGGAATGAATATCCCCAGACCAAACCAACGCCCCATAACGCTGACTACCTGCCCAAGCACAACGAACCAATTTCACGGTGTTTTCGCCAAAGTCTTCCGCTTCTCCTTCATGGAATCCACGAACATATTCCCGCGGATAGATATTTCCTTGCTGCAAGACACTACCGGCATAGTAACGATAAGTGTCATAATCATAGGTACCAAATTCCGGTTCCGCTTCGTCTAACCAAAAGAGACGAATGCCTTGCTCCCGGTAGTTGGCCTTGACTTTTTGCCAAATGTATTTCCGAGTTTCTGGATTTGTCGCATCATAAAAGACATTGTTCCCGTGAAAAATCATCTGGACATCCATCCCATGAGCAGTCTGTACCAATAAGCCACGCTCTTTCATCTCTTGAAAGTTTTCACTGCGGACATCGATTTGCGGCCAGATTGACACCATCAACTCGATGCCATAAGAACGACACTCTGCCACCATTTCTTTGACATTTGGAAAGAAGTGCTCATCAAAGCGATAATCTCCACAACGCGGCCAGTGATAGTAGTCAATCACCAAAACATCGACCTTGACTCCTCGGCGATGGTATTCTCGTGCCACTTCCAAGACTTCATCTTGATTGACATAGCGGAGCTTACATTGCCAAAACCCGAGGCCATATTCGGGCATCATGGGCACACGTCCGGTCACAGCACTGTATTGTTCTTCAATGGCTGCCGGTGTCGCGCCAGCAGTAATCCAGTAGTCCAGTTGTTTGGTACTATCTGCTCGCCATTCCGTGGTGTTGGCGCCGAAAGTCACCGTTCCCACTGCCGGATTGTGCCACAAGAAACCATAACCTTTATTGGAAACATAAAAAGGTACGGAGGCTTGCGAATTTCGGTGGGCTAGCTCTAAATTGCACCCCTTTAAGTCTAAAATATCTTGTTGGTATTGCCCCATACCGTAGATTTTTTCACCGTCATTGGCTGCAAAGGTCGCTGTCAACCGGTAATCTCCACCAATTTGCGAGCGAAAATATCGAGGCTTTTTCAAGAGTGCCCCGCCACCATCAGCTTCCGCCAAAAGCAACTTCCCTGCTCCATCGTAAAAACTGATTCGACCGAAAACATTCGACCAACCTTCTGAATTGACCACTGCTTTAATATTGCCAGATTGGATAGTGGCTTCGTTTTCTCTGATCGTAATCGTCACTTCATCGGTAATGGCCGGTTGTTCTAAAAGAGCCGCCGAAGTTAAATCTACCGGACCGTTGGGTGTCGCCACTACTCGAAAACTGTTGGCCCCCCAAGGTATAATTCGCACCCGTTCATTGTTATTTTGAAATTCCAGATACGTCTTGCCATTTGTAAAGACTGCCATGTTGTCTTCCTCCTATAGTCGCTTTTGGAAGTAACCTGTGCTACCTCCCATGATAGTGGTTTCATTTTACCTCCAAACAAAAAAGGATACCTTCGAATTCGTGGCATCCTTTAGCACAATCATGTCATTTCTTCTGGAAATCGGTAGGACTCATCGCAAAATGTTGCTTAAATACGCGGGCAAAATAGTTACTGTTGTCAAAACCACAAGCCTCGGCAACCTCCGACATGGTCAAGTCCCCTTGCAGCAACAAGCGACAAGCTTTTTGCAAACGCATCTGTGTGACATATTGCAACGGACTGCGACGAAAAGCCTGTCGAAAAAAACGCGAAAACTGCTCTTTACTCAAATTAAGTTGACTAGCTAATTCTGCCAAAGTAATTTTTTCCGCCAAGTGATCAGCCATGTAGCCTAAGATGATTTTTTCCCGGTCTTGTTGCAATTTCTGCGACAGCTTGTTATTTGGACTGATACCACCTTTTTGCTCAAAGAGTGTCGCTAGAATTAGCAACAATAATCCTTTGACTCGTAACTGCTGAACAGCTTGCTCTTTTTGGTCCAACGCTTCCAGCAACTGGTGGACAGCTTCGGACAGACCCAAGACATCTGCTACTTGACTGGTTATCAGTAAGTCTTCATGAAACTCCGAGACAAACAACGGCTCCAGCAACTCTTGTCGAATCGTTTCTTGGGCCATCCCAGCGATAAACTCCGGCGCAAAGACGATACAACTAAAACAACAGTCTTTCTCTGGCAAACGATAAGCCGTATGCAAAACATTAGGTGGAATCAACAACACCATCCCCGAGTGCAATAAAAAAGACTGTCCCTGAATCACCAACTCCATCTGACCAGACTCTACTATGATCAATTCTAGTTCTCGATGCCAATGAGGAATAAAATAATACTCTTGCCAATAGCTTCGTAAATGAGGGTACCAACCTACTGGAAAAGCCGGTGTGCCATGCACTACTTGTTCTCTTAATGCGCCCATTTCCGCCTGATTTATTTCATGCAAAACCATCGACATCCTTCCGTTGCGAATATTTTCTATAGCCTACCATAGATTCTGTGAGAGAAAAAGCAGTGATACTGACTGTTTTTTGTATCTCTCAGTACAGTAGATTATATAAATATAAAAACACAGTCAACGAGAACGTCGACTGTGTTTTCACCATTTTTGAATCCTATATTTTTAAGAATTAAAGAATATATTACCAACATAAAGGAAATATTGATAACGCTAGTCTTTCATACCAGAAGTTTTAATACCTGCTACCAAATGCTTTGAAGCCACCATGTATAAGATCATCGGGGGAATTGCCATAATCATAGCAAATGCCATTTGAAGATTCCAAGCTGTTTGGTTTTGACCACCCTCAAGTTTAAAAGCTGTCAATGCGCCTACTGTTAGTGGTTTTAATTTTTCACTATCAATAAAGATTAATGGTTGAAAGAGCTCATTCCACCAAAATATGGCAGATAATACTCCTACTGTTATAAAAATAGGTTTGGCTAACGGCACAAGTACTTTAGTAAATACTTGTAATTTTGTACAGCCATCTAACATGGCAGATTCATCAATACTTTTAGGTATAGTTTTAAAAAACTGCCTAAACAAGAAAACATTATATGGATAAGCAAAGAAGCTAGGAACAATCATAGGTAAGAAGCTATCTAGCCATCCTAAATTACGAAATAGAATAAATTGAGGGATAACTAAGGTAACTGTCGGTACCATCATAGTTGCCAAAATCAGTCCAAAAATCATATTTTTTCCCTTAAAATCCATACGCGCAAGAGGATATGCTACTATAGAACTAGATAAAAGTGTTCCTACAGTATTTCCAACCAACAATATTAAACTATTACGCAAATAAGTTAAGGCATCACTTTTTTTCAATACTTCTATATAATTTTCCCATTGTGGCTCGGTAGGAAATATTTTGGGTGGAAACGAACTAATCCCGTTTAATGTTTTTAAAGAATTAGAAAAAATCCAAAATATTGGAAAAAACATTAGGATTGCAAAGAAAATTAGGACTATATACTGAACAATTTTCAATCTTCTAGATGAATAATCTTTTCTCATAATCTCTCCCTCACCTCAACCATAGTTTACTTTATCATCAGATAGTTTAAATTGTAGAATAGAAATTAAAGCAACAATAATAAACATGATAAATGCTAATGTAGAAGCCATCCCCATATCAAACTGACGAAATGCCTTTTCATAAATTTGTAAACTTAGTACTTTTGTTGCGTTTCCTGGGCCCCCACCTGTTAGAGGATATAGAATTGTAAATGCTCCATTAAATGAATTAACTGTTGCTACAACTACATTGAATAGTAAAATTGGTGAAATGGAAGGTAATGTGACATTTCTAAATCGTTGCCAAGCATTTGCCCCATCTAAGTCTGCTGCTTCATATAATTCTATAGGAACTTCTTTTAAACTCGAATTAAAGATCAACATCATTTGTCCAGTGGAAAAAGTAAAAATACTAGCAATCCCCACAACAACCCAAATGAGCTGCGGATTCCCTAACCAGTTTGGGGCATCTATTCCAACTGATGATAGAAAATAATTTACAATCCCTAATTGATTATTAAACATCAAGATAAAGCAGCTTGTCATTACAACAGAAGGCATAACTGCCGGAACAAAATAGAAGAATTGAAATATCCCAATAAATTTAACTTTGAAGTTAAGCAATACTGCCAAAAATAACGAAGCACCAACTGTGACGACAACATTTAATATTGTAAAAAGAAAAGTAATTTTAAGAGTCTCAAAGAAATCTGAATCGCCACTAAAAAGCTGTCGATAATTATCAAAGCCAACAAATCTAGGGTCCCCTAATAAGTTCCACTTTGTCAGACTCAGTAGGAAAGACATCAAAATTGGTCCTCCCGTAAAAAATATAAAACCAATAATCCAAGGAGCCAGAAATCCATACGCGCCTAAAGTATCCTTCAAAGACTGTCTTACTTTTTTTGATTTTTTCATAGAATAGATGCCTCGTTTCTACAACCTTATGGAGGCAATATAAATTGCCTCCACTGGTATTTTTTACTGATTATCTTTTATTTCTTTATTTGCTTGTGGAAGGTATTTATCAAAAATATCATCGATTGGAGTAGTTCCAAGAAGGTATGCATCAAATTGATTAACCATATTAGTTGTCGTACCAGCATTTACAAGAGTATAACCAAACTCACCTTCTTCACCAGAACGTTCAATTGCTTCCCAATTGCTTGGTCCATGCTCACCAGCATTTTTATAAGCCCCCTTAGCAGCGATAGATTTAAGGGCTGAAGGATTATTACCCCATTGTGAATTTAGCGTTTGACCTTCTTCACTCATCATGAATTCAATAAATTTCCAGGCCTCATCTTTATGCTTACTCGCGGAATTAATTGTATAAAATCCAGTGTGTAAAGAATTATAAGCTCGTTCACCCTTAGGTAATGTTTCGATATCCCAATTAAACTCCACATCTTTGTATTGGCCTGTCATCCAACTGCCCGTACGCGTCATTGCCGCTTGACCAGCAGCAAATAAATCCGCAACTGAATCTCCAGCAGAAGGTTCTGGACTAACTTTCAACTCATTTGTCAAAACATTCTGATATTCTAAAGCTGATCGTAATCCATCACCTAGTTCCAATTGGCCATCTTTGACTACCGCATCCCCACCTTGACCTGCAAGCGACCACCACAAACCTCTAAAACTTAAAGAATCTGCTCCCCATTGAGTTACCTTATCGCCATCTTTAATGGTTAACTTCTGAGCTGCTTTTTCGAAATCATCCCATGTCCAATCTGCTGTTGGATACTCAACTCCTGCAGCATCAAACATATCTTTGTTATAGAATAAGATTTCAGATGCATAACACCATGGTAAACCGTAGCTGCCTCCAGTCTCTTTGTTTAATTTATCAACAGCCGGAATAAAATCAGTCGAATCAATTTTTTCTGAGTCTTTCAGATAGTCTTCCAACGAAATGATTGAGCCAGCCTCTGCAAATTTAGGCAAGTCAGTCTCGAATGCTAGGATGACATCTGGAGCTGTTCCTCCCACTAACATTTGATTAACTTTCTGAGAGTAATCAGAATCAGGTGTTTGAACAATTTCTAGTTCAATGTTGGGGTATTTTTCATTAAACTCATCAATAATATTTTGAGGAAATTTGTCCCAAAGTGAAAACCGAATTTTTACTTTGCCATCCTCCGTACCCGCATTGTCTCCATCATTGCCTTTGGATCCACAGCCTGCTAAAAGTGTGACACTCGCCAAAGTAATTAGTGTACCTGCCAATATTTTTTTAAACATTTTAACCCCTCACTTTTTTAAATATTTTTATCAAATCGCATGCTCCTTATGTTATTAAAAAGATGCGTTTTTGATTTTAATTACATGATATTGAACTAGTTAATTGATTCATCTAAAAAATCCATAGTATTTACTAATGCTCAATACCTATTGTTATTAATTACTTGCTACCATCTATAAATCATTTACTTAGCCATCCGAGACACAGCATTATTTTTTAGCTTTACTATTCTAACTAACTTTATAAGTATTGAGTTATTTCTTTAGCACATGTATATTATAAAATGAAACCGCTATTATTTATTATAGAGATTCAACTTCAATTTATAGTATTCAACACTATGGAGGTTCAATATGAAAAAAAGTCAGATACTCTCTCTAGTCATTCCTTCATTCCCTACATTTATCGAAGGAAATCTTACTTATTACTCTGCCGGTCAACAGCACCCAAATCGTAACGGGCTCCCTTATTTTGATTTACTATTTGTTACGAAAGGATGCTTATTTATTACTGAAGATGGGATAGAATACGAAGTTCACACAAACGAGATGCTAATTCTAAACCCTAATAGTCACCATTACTCCACTTATCCCTGTAAAGATTCAACCCGCTTTTATTGGATTCATTTTTATTATGACGGTAATTGGGTAGTAAATGACTCACCAACAAATCTATCCTCTGACGTATTTATGCCAAATCTTCATTATCATAACGAGGACTATACTTTACACTTAAACAAATTTCAAAAATTAGCAGATTCAAAGTTTATTTTCGCTCTTTTGGATCGCCTTTTACTTGGTACAAAAGGTGAAAAAAAAGCAATTGTCTTTTGGGATAATCAAAAAAGGTTTACACAACTCCTTAAAGCACTAGAAGAACAAAGTCATGCTAAAACAGCATCAACTGAATTAGCTGAAAATATTGAACTCTATTTAAAACAGAATTTTTCTAAAGAAATCAATAATCAGCAGCTATCAGAAAACTTTCATTTTCACGAAAATTATATAATTCGTTGTATGAAACAAGTCTTCAATATGACTCCACTAGAATATCTCGCTACCTACCGACTAGAAAAAGCAGCATCATTTTTGATAAAGACAAACTTATCGATGACAGATATTGCAACCAAATGCGGATTTCAAAGTAGTGCCTATTTTTCCTTGTGTTTTAAAAAGAAGTTTCATGTATCCCCCCTTAACTATCGCAAGAATCACTCGAACTAATAAAAAGTTCTACATTACTTTGATTAGGAATTATCCGCAAATCATTCTGATCTAAGTAAAAAATGTGACGTGGGAAAGGCGCATCATTAAAAATAATTTTTTGGTTTGCTACTTCATCAATATGACAATTTACCAGCCGTAGCTTACCATCTTTCTCGTAGCAATACGCGTCTTGTCCAAAACGATCCAAAAATGCCACTAGCTCCTCTCCCATATCCCAATCACTAGTTTGTTTAATAGACTCAGAAAAAATTCCAGAAAAAATTCCACCATCAGAAGCAAATGTTTCCTGACCAAATCGCGCATGCCCAAGATCCGGTCGGTTGTGGTGAGGTTTGGCACAAGAAAATGTAGAAGCTGCTTCTCCCGGATTTAATTTAGTCGTACTAGTGGCATTTGAGTCGTAACAATACAGTACGGCAATAAATGCTCGATAACTTGCTTCTAAATACTCTGGTTTTTTTAATTCATGAAAAACATCTAAAGCTGCAGCTGCACTAATTCCTCCCCACAGAGAGTGAATCATATAGGAAAGGGCTTCCCACCACCGATCAGGGTTTTGCATCCGAAAATCATTGGAAAAGCCGATATTAGCTAATAATAAATCAGCATAAACTTCACACTCATCATGATAATGGGCATTTGCCAATGATGCTGCCGCAGGACCAAATCCAGCATTATCATAGAAGTGTTCCGTCATAGCGCCTTTATATAAGCTTTTTTCTTCTAAAATGTTAAAGATATTATTCTCCCACAGCATAGAAATCTTTTTATATTGATTTGGTAGCTTATCTTTCAATGCTTCCAATAAATCATCTAAATACAAGAAAAAGACTCCCAACATTTCCGACTCTTCCTTCTCCCGAAACCGAGTGTGTTTTGCAGGATTAATTCGCAGTTCTACCACTTTACTAGCCCAATTCAAATATGTTTCAGATGAGTGGAAATGCAAATAATTATCTGGTATCTGCGAGAGAAGAAATAATAGGTGACCCAAATACTCAAAATCCATTACACGATAAAAATCACCATATACATTTTTCGGACAATTAAAATCAGCTTTTTCAAACCATTTGTTTAAAACATAATGATTTAGACTTCTTTCAACTTTTTCAATTTGACTTTTATTCATTTTCCCCAGAAGGTTTAGTTTCAAAATCAACGTCATCTTGCCAAGTGATTCACCTTGATTTGATAATGGCAAAAAGACATCACGTTCATTCTGATATTCCTCTTTATAAGAATTTTGACACAAATAATCTACCCTATCAGCAATTATTCTTTCCACAGAATCTATCACGTTAATAATGATTTGGTCCTCTTTACCATTTTCAAAAAGAAGAAAAATTTTGTGTTCTCCAGGTTCTGAAAAAATCATCTTACAACTTGTCGCATTTATCTGAATAGTCTCATTTTTCAATTGATGGCCCGCACTGAAAATTTGAATACTCTTCACTGAGGACGACGCCTGATATTCCAAATCAAAAGTCTTACCAACAAACGCTAAATCAGTATAATCATACTGAGGGTGCCCTAGTAATGCAGCTTTCTGGTAAAAGTCTTCTTGATTATCTACTTGCATAATCACAAATTCCCATTCAACAGATTCCTTTTTCTCGAGAAACACTGGGTTAGCAGGATAACACCAATCATCATTTAACCCCATGGTGCTTGAAAGAATTAAATCGTGGTATACAACACCATCCAGCGATGGAGAAACCGCTTCAAAAAACTTATTTTCAAATTCACAGTACGATCCTACTGATAACGTACTCCCACTACTTTGAAATAAACCTAAACTACTGGATTGACTACTCCTTCTCATTACTGCTAATTTCGTATAGTCTTTCGAAATTGAAGGAAACAGTGCAGCAGAATGAAAAATATTTTTTTCAACGTGTTTGTCTCGAAACATTATATACGCAAAAGAACTCCATACTGAAAAATGCTGAAGTTTAAAAGATTGATTGGTTTTATTTTCCACGCGTATCTTCCAAATCAATTTGTTTGAATCAGATAAATCATATTCCATCACAATATCCATTGCATTTATACTATATCTCAAGCGGCAAGTTGCTTCATCATAAGTCATCGTAGGTTCTATTGTGATACTCCGATATTCCTTATCCTCAAATTTCAATTCAAAGTTTCCAAATAACTTATCTTTCGAAGTATACCCAACTTGATTTAGATAATTACTATTTATTACCCAATTCATTTGATGTGGATCCTCTTTTAATACTAGCTTTTCTATTATTCCATTCGAAGTAATATCGACGGCCATTTTACTATTTTGCAATAGCATAAAAAGTCACCTCTAATTAGTTTTTTATTACTTTTACGATACCGTATCTTTATGTAGAATAGTTATGATTTTCCAACTGATTTTATAACATCTTCACACATTATTTCCGATAGTGATAATAAACCTTGCTTTATCGGAAATCTTTTTTTGCTAAACACTCAATTGATCTCCAAACTCACAAGCTCCCAAAAATTAGTTTTGTTATGAGTCTTTTGTATTCCAATACCCGTTCCCCAAACCTTTTTTCATGCCCCCTTAAAAAAGTGTCAGGGAGACTTTCTCATCGATACTCAAAGATGCTCCCACACTTCTCCTTATCCTACTTCTGAGCTTAGGAAGGCCCTTACGCAAAAAAACTTCATAGATGATTTTCTCACTGTCAAACAACAGTTGAAAATTTCTATGAAGGTTCTTTGCTATTTGATTATTTAGCTTTCTGAGATTGATTTTGGTCGATAGCTCGTCAAGACCACAATTCCCTGATCATAATCACCAAAAGCTTTACCAAATAAGGTCAGGCCGCCGACATTGGTCGCATCTTCTTTAACCTCTAGTTTCAACTTCCAAAAATCCCCCAAATCGGCTGTCACATCTGCCAAAGTCACGTCAGCAACTTTTTCGCCACCGATGAAGATGCCCCGATCCGTCACGTCCACTGTCAGCAAAATCCCATACTGATTGATTTCTGGTGACCACCAAGCAGGGGTATATTTCCCGCGACGGTCAGCAAAATCCCCAGGGCTTTGCCACGTACACAGTTCTACATCATTGAGGGAAAGCGTGATATCTGAAGGCCAGTCACTTTTCCAGCCAGGATACTCCGATGAAAGTTCCATTGATAGCTGCAATTCGACGACTTGTTGATTTTCTTGGAGCAAATTGGGAATCTGATACTCCAAAAAGCCCTTAGTGAACCACAAAATCCCTGCCTCAGCTTTATGAGTATCCATAAAATATTTAGGTTCATCGAAATTACCGATATAATCTTCCACAGTCGCCAGGCCACAAGTCGGCGTAACATCAAATTGATTGTAATGCCCGATAGGTACTTCTTGGCGGTATTGGTAGCCACGACGTTGTTCTTGAGCAATCACGACATTCAGTTCTTCCACCAAAATTTTCGCTACTTTTTGGGTACCGCCTTTTCCTGGTTCCCGCCGAGTGGCAATCAAACCAGCTGCCTCTAGCTGGTTGATATGCTTGCCGACAATCACAGCAGACAAGCCGAGGATTTCCGCCATTTCTTTGATATTGCGTTCACCTAAAGCTAGCTGTCGCAAGATTTCCAGACGGGTCTTGCTAGCTAAAGCTTCATAAACCGGCAAGGAGTCTTCACCAATATCTAAACGCATGCTAACGTCCCCCTTTTTCAGCTGCCTCAAGCTTCGGCCAGCGCCCCGCCGGACAGTCCTTTTGGGGCAGATAAGCACGAAACTCATAATAACAACCACATTTTGTACAGGTGTGTAACGAACGGTGGGGACAAGTTTCGCAAACGCTCACGCGGGCTTGGGCCACTTCTTTTGCCAAATGAACCGGCTCCAAGGCTAGCATTTCCGCTACGATTGCCGAAACATCCGCGTTAGCCGCTTCTTCTTTGGGCTGACATCCCCGACACGTCATTAGGCAAGCTCCAATTTGAAGGTGATGACACTCATTGGTGGCAAGCTAACCTGCAAGCTTTCAGCAGTTTGTTTGAAATCAGCAAACTCTTGAATCGTCACGGTTTCTGGATGATCGAAATCGTTGTAGGCATTCATTTCTGTACCCACAAGTCCACGAGCGCTAACAACTTTTGCCCCTTGGTCCAAAGCAAAGGCCAACTCAGCCGTTTCTTTCAAATCAAAGTTAGTCAAACTCAAGGTTAAGCTATTGTCTTTTTGGGAAGCGGTATAGGTCACATGTTCTGGCATATCACCAAAACCGTCGACCCGATTGGCATCTTGGTGATCTTTGTACAAATCAAAGACATGGTAACTTGGTGTTTTCACCATTTTGGCACCATCTGTCAAGATCATCGCTTGTAGCACATTGACCGTTTGAGCGATATTGGCCATGTGTACCCGGTCTGCGTGTTTGTGGAAAATATTCAAGGTAATAGCTGCCACCATTGCATCTCGAATCGTGTTTTGTTGATACAAGAAACCAGGGTTGGTGCCAGGTTCTGCAGTAAACCAAGTCCCCCATTCGTCCACGATCATGCCGATCCTTTTTTCTGGATCGTATTTATCCATGATGGTGCCATGACGGGTGACTAGCTCATCCATGTAAGCAGCCTTGTCGCAAGTCAAGTACCAATCTTCCTCGGTGAAGTCAGTGGCACTGCCTTTTTCTTCCCAACCATGAGGATGCACGTAGTAATGCAAACTCAAGCCATCCATCATCCAGTGGGCGTTTTTCATCAAGGTTTCGGTCCAATGATAATCATCCACATTGGCACCACCAGCGATTTTGTAGATTTTTTCATCGCCATATTGACGGACATACGTCTGGTAACGACGGTATTCATCCGCATAGTATTCCGCCCGCATATTGCCACCGCAGCCCCAGTTTTCATTACCAACACCGAAGAATTTCATCTTCCATGGTTCTTCTTGGCCGTTTTTACGACGTTCTTCTGCCATTGGTGAAATGCCACCCATGGTGATGTATTCCACCCATTCTTGCATTTCTTGAACCGTGCCGGAGCCGACATTACCGTTGACATAAGCTTCACAGCCTAATTGCCGCACCAATTCGAAAAATTCATGAGTCCCGAAGCTATTGTCTTCGGTCACGCCACCCCAGTGGGTATTGACCATCATTTTGCGATTTTCTTTGGCGCCAATACCATCTTTCCAATGGTATTCGTCAGCAAAGCAGCCCCCTGGCCAACGCAAAACGGGGATTTTGATGTTTTTCAATGCTTCTACGACGTCAGTGCGCATCCCGTTGACGTTTGGAATCTCAGAATCTTTACCGACATAGAGCCCTTCATAGATACAACGGCCGAGATGTTCAGCGAAGTGGCCGTAGATGTATTTGCTGATAGCGGGCCCGGCTTTTTTCGTTACTAATTGGATGGTCATATTCATTCTCCTTTGATTAACCAAATGATTTGATTAACTATTTATTGGGTTATCCCCTTTTACGTATAGAGAATACCACATTATCAATGCGTATACAACCGTTTTCAATAGATTTTTAAAAGTTAACTTATTCATTTGTTTATTTCGTTGTTATCTCGAATTTTTCGAAATGATAGCACTAGAGATACCCTCACAAATAAAGCAAATTGTTTTGCTTCAAGAACAAACCAATTTGCGAGAGAGCAAATCATTTCAGTGATTGGTATCAAAAAAACGAAATAATGGTCTTCACCTCTCACAAAATAAATCAGAGCCAATCCCTAATTCCCTTATCCGGAATCAGTTTCGCCTTCATTTCAAAGGAAACCCAGTCGCGAAGCCCACCACAGGTAACGTGTTATCCTCTCTCAGCCTACAAAAACTTCCTAAAAAGCACTGTTACCATGCTTTTCAGGAAGTTTTTAGAGAGAAGTTTGCCGTTTTTATTAAAAACCACTTCTCATTGATGAAGGTTGTGTTGCCGACGATATTGTTGTGGGGTTAGGCCATACTGCTTTTTAAACAAGGAGATAAAGTATTGCGTTTTGTGATAGCCCACTATATCCCCAATGATATTAATTTTTAGTTCACTGGTCGCCAGTAACTGGGCAGCTTTGACCATCCGCACTTCTGTCAAGTAGCTCAATAAGTTTTTACCTGTCACCGTTTTGAAATGATGGGACAGGTAGCTAGCAATCGAAACACTATCCTTAAATCGCTTCCGTCCCACGTTCTCCGGTACGGATCCGAACGACTTCATCCACGGGAGAGACAAAGATTTTCCCATCCCCAACTTCACCGGTTTTACAAATAGTCATGATAAACTGAATGACGCTTTCCACATCTGCTTCCTTAACGACAAAACTTACCAGAATTTTTGGCAGCAAGCTAGTCAAAATTTCTTGCCCCCGGACATAGGTTTGTTGACCTTTTTGATTGCCAAAGCCTAGCACTTGGGTCACCGTCATGCCACTGATTTCCAGATCAGTTTCAAGGGCCTCTTTAAGTTCCTCAAATTTTTCTTGCCTAATAATCGCTTCAACTTTTTTCATCTATTCATCTCCTCCATCCGTTATTACGAGTCCATTCCTGAGAAAGTTGGGTAGGCTGTTTCATCATGTTCTGAACGATCCATCCCGATAGCCTCCTCTTTCGCAGTGACGCGAATCGGCATGAAACGTTTGATGACACTGATGATGATCAGACTAGCTAATCCAGCAAAAACAATGGTAAAGACGATACTTTCGATTTGAGCAATAAACAACTCAAGTCCGCCATAAATCAAGCCCGTTTTCCCATTGACTGATGGATCCGCAAAGATCCCAGTCATAATTCCGCCATAGATTCCACCGACACCATGACAGCCAAAAGCATCTAAGGCATCGTCAAAGCCAAGTTTATGCTTAATCACAGAAATAAAGAAGTAACAACAAGGACTAACCAACGCACCAATCACAATTGCTGACCATAAAGAAACAAAACCCGCACCCGGAGTGATTGCGACTAACCCGACGACTGCTCCAGTACAAGCCCCCACTACTGTCGGTTTACCGTTTTTGACACGTTCCAACAACATCCAAGATAACATCCCCGCAGCAGCCGCCGTATTGGTGGTCAACAAGGCATGAATCGCCAAGCCATCAGCTGCTAAAGCTGATCCAGCGTTGAAACCAAACCACCCAAACCATAACAATCCAGTGCCCAGCACCACGAATGGAATGTTATGCGGACGGTATTCCATTTGCTGGTACTCGCGTCGTCTCCCTAAGACCAAAGCGAGGACAAGTCCCGAGATGCCCGAGCTAATATGAACGACATTGCCTCCTGCAAAATCGATGGAGCCGATTTCCTCCAAGAAACCACCACCCCACACCATGTGAGCCATCGGTGCATAGACGACCACCAACCAGATTGCAATAAACAAAAAGATAGCTGGAAAACGCATGCGCCCAACCACCGAGCCAGTCAAAATCGCGGTAGTAATCAAAGCAAACATCATCTGAAAACCAGCAAACAACCCTTCTGGCAATCCTGCTCCTTGAGTCATGGACACGCCGTTAAAGAAGGCTTTATCGAAATTACCGATAAAAGATCCTCCCCAACTAAAGGAAAGACTGTAGCCAACCGCAAGCCAAATCAGCGAGGCCAAGCCCATCGTACATATGACCATCATCATGGTGTTCAGAATGTTTTTTCGGCGTTCGAGACCACCGTAGAAAAACGCTAGTGCTGGTGTCATCAAAAATACCATTCCCGAACAAATCAAAATAAATGCGATGTTTCCTGTCTCCATCCAATCACTCCTTTTTTAATCAACCTTGTTGGTTATGTAAGCTATTCTAACAGGAACTTTTCAAAAATCCAGAATATCATCTGAATTTTTTGAATTATTTTTCTATTCATTTCATAGCTTGTGAGAATTGCTAACATATAGACCAATTTAGCGATAGAGACAGGTAACCTGACAATTAGCCGAGAAAGCGAGTCAATACGCTGCTAAAAAAGCAGACAACTGATTTCTTTAGAATCACTCATCTGCTTTTGAATATTAGGCACGCTACTCAAGATGTCAGAGACTTGTTTTTCCTCCCCTTCTACTACCAGCTCCAGTCCTTGCGAAGGATCCATCAAAGCTAACAGATCTTCTGTAGATTCACTAGCGATCAATTTTCCTTGTTGAATCACTAAAATATGATCACAAATCTCTTGTACTTCTGCCAAAATATGGGAGCTTAAAATCACCGTATGTTTCTCTCCCAGTTGGGCGATCAACTGGCGAATTCCGATAATTTGCTGCGGATCCAAACCCACAGTCGGCTCGTCTAAAATAATGATCGGTGGCCAGCCAATCAGCGCTTCGGCCAAGCCCACTCGTTGTTTGTAACCTTTTGATAAATTACGAATCAAACGATCTTTGACATCTTCCAGCTGCACCTTTTCCAGCAATTCTTGGAGATGGGGCACGATCCGTTCTTTATGAAGCCCCTTAAGCCCCATCGCAAACTGCAAGTATTCCGTGACTCTCATCTCGGGATACAAGGGTGGTGTTTCTGGTAGGTAGCCGATTTGACGTTTGGCCGCTTCCGGTTCATCCAAAATATTTTTGCCATTGATGACCACATCACCGGCGGTAGCTCCTAAATAACCGGTAATGATATTCATGGTGGTGGATTTTCCCGCCCCATTGGCTCCCAATAAGCCATAGATACGGCCAGATTCCAAGGTAAAACTCAATTGATCAACGGCCAATTGGTCCCCATATTTTTTTACCAATCCTGTTACTTCAATCACTGGTGGTCCTCCTTATCATTCATCATCTTTCCGTGGCAAAAATAACTCACAAGTTATTTGCTACACCAAGGAAACCTTGAAAAAAGCTTAAGGAAGAAAACATAAACCAAGATTAAAAAGTGTGAATAATTTTTGAAAGAAGCAGGGAATTTTTATGGCCGGTCATCCCGCGGAAGGAAAAGAAGGTTGCATCCAGAATACTGATATATTAGTATTTAGATAAGAGGAATTCAAGAAAGGACGGTGCCTTCCAGTGGAAAACAACCAATCCCGAGCTTACCGCCGCTTAAAAGAACAGATTTTGAAAAATGAACTCAAACCCGGAGCCAAGGTCTCCAAAAAAGATTTGGTACATCAGCTAGGTATCGGGGAAACACCGGTACGAGAAGCCATCTTACGTTTACAAAAAGAAGGCTTAATGACTGTCATCCCCCAAAGCGGCACCTACATCTCCAAAATCGACCTGCAAGAAGTCTACGAAGCCCGCTTTGTCCGGGAGAACATCGAGGAAATCGTCGCCCAAGAAGTCGCCCAAGTCATCACCCCTGTGCAACTAGCTGAACTGGAAAACAAACTAAAAATCCAGCAAATCTATTTTGAAGCCAGAGACCATGACCATTATTTCCAACTGGACGAAGAATTTCACCAAACTCTTTATGAAATCGCCAATAAGCAACATGTTTGGGAGTGGCTTCAATTATTGAATACGGCTTTAAATCGTTTTCGGTACCTGCGTTTGGAAGTAGCTGAGCTAGGTTGGGATAACATTTTAAAAGAACATCGAAAAATCGTTGCCTTGATTGCTAGTAACGATCAAGCAGCTCTAGGCGCCGCGATCCGCCACCACATCCACAAAGTCAACGAAGATGCTGAAGCCGTCGTCGCTGCCTTTCCGACATATTTTACTAGTCAAGATGTACTAGCAGATTAAGTCCTTAATCCGAAGAGAGTTGGTTCGTGAAACCAAACGTGATTATACCTCAGCATATAAAAAAACACTGAAGCTCGGCGTAGAAACCGATTTGCTTCAGTGTTTATTTTTATTATTTATGGAATCGTTCATCTTTGCGGTTGCGTAATAAGAATAACGCCCCACCGATAACGATACATCCCCCAAGAGTAGCAAACTGACCCATGCGGGAGCCGGTAGTTGGCAGCTTCCCCCCTGGTGCTTGGCCAGCATAATTGGCGTGACTACTTTGCGAACTCGAACTTTGAGAGGTGCTCATATCCGTCGAATTAGCGGTCATTGGCAACTCGACGCCTTCTTCAGTTACCGTAAAATCAAGAGTCATGGTACTTTTAGCTTGCCGCGTATCTTTCCCCAACTCGCCCCCAGCTAAGAAAAGGTGGGTGGTAACTGGTGTTTTTACACCTGGCCAAATTGTAACTTCCACGCCAGACATGATCTCTGCCAACGTATAAACCTCATCTCCCACCGAGACGGTCCCTTGCAAATAATCCATCAACCAATCGTCAGACACTGCTTGACGCATCATCACGTTAAACGTTTTTTTAGACGTTTCATTCGCCAAAGTAATGGTTTCTTCAGGTAGTTTTGCTCCTGGTTCCAAGTTTAACAAATCACCTTTTTTATTGGTGACTGCCAATTGGTACTGTTGCGCTTCTTCTTTGATGACTAGCTCTGCTTCAGCTGCTTGCACCATAGTCGTTCCCACCACCAGGCCCAAAAGCATCATACCAGCCATAATCCATTTACGCATATCCATCCCCCAGTCTCTGATTTCCTTACACATTATAACCGAGAAAATCGGTTACATAAACCTTTTTTCGCAATTTTATGAAAAAGTGCTGGATGTTTTGGATATTTTTCATATTTATATTTACTTTTCAGACAATTGAAAGACTTTCAATGATATTTACAAATCCACCTTTCCTCTTTGACCTAGCTTGTAGATCGTTATGCCCACGAGTGTCTCCACTAATATTTCTAAGTAAACTTGAGCAATAAAAACTCCCACCAAATAGTGGTAAACTACCTAGGTCGCTAAATTTCATCTTTTTCGTGACATCAAAATGACGGCATGATAGACTACTTAATTACTGATATTTCGGGCTTTTTAGAGCGTAATTTTTTATAAGTTCTTGATCTATAAAAAATTGGACCTTTTCTTAAAAAATAGTTGCAAATTAAGGCACCTTCCGTTATTCTAGATTCATGCCTATGCGGCCGTGGCGGAATTGGCAGACGCGCTAGCTTCAGGCGCTAGTGGTAGCAATACCGTGGAGGTTCAAGTCCTCTCGACCGCATTATTGAGTGATCTTTCGAGATCACTCTTTTTTTGTCTTGAAAAATACAGCTGGCTAGGTTTGACGGGAACTCCTCGTTCACCTATCCGTCAAACCTAGCCAGCTGTTTTCATTTATTTGATTCGATAATAGTCGTCTCCTACTTGCCGGACTTGAACCGCAAAACGCCCCCCTGTCAGTAAGCCCAGCCATCGCCTCAAAGTACGTTGCGACTCACCAAGATAATCCGCGAATGCCGCCACCTCAATCTGTTCCCCCAGCTCGACATGTCGCAAGTGGCAAATCAGCTCTTCTAAAGGGTTATCCTTGGTCTGGGTCTGTTTCTTGCCGACTCTCTGCGGTTGCCAAGAATGGCTTTCCTGTCGTCCTTTATTAGCTTGTTTCAATACCTCGAATAGCACCTGTTGATCTTCTTGATAGATTGGCAAATCCGCCACTGCAAAAGCTTGGAGTCGCTCCGCCACCTCAGCGGGTAGCTTAGGCAACAGCTGTCGCACCTGCGCCTCCCGATACAACTTTTCAGGAAAGTGCAGTCCCACGGCTACCTGTTGCAAAATCAAATCCAGCCCCCGATCAATCTGATGGAGTCCGCTGCGAACTTGGTGAGCCACCAACTCTGGCACCCCCAGATGTTGGGCAAAATGAGTAGACCCTAGCGGCATCAATTCACCCGTTTCAGTGGAAACCAAGATAAACTGGTACTTCACTTGACGCCCACAACGACAATAAAGTTTGTTTTCCCCCTTAGGATAAAAGGGATCCTCCTTAAAATCCGCAAATTGCCACGCTTCATCCTCCAGAAAGTTTTCTGTCAAAAAGAGGGACTGCAGCCGGTATTTTTTGTGGGCTAACAACGTTTCCTTTTGCAAAACCGTCAGCGTATGCCATAATTCTTGTCGTTTTTCCGCTGTCAAATCTACCATCCGGGGCACCTACCTTTCCCTTTTGTCAAAGCCAGTGTATCATATCGTTAACAATGACAAAATGCTTAGATAAGGAAATCCTGCCCATGATCCAGACGCAATATACCGGTGCCAACTGCCCCCATTGTCACCGTAAGCTCACTCTACTCCTAACAGAGCAGCCCGACACAAGCTGGGCCCTCTGCTTCCACTGTCGGAAACTGACCTCCTTCACAGGAGAAATTCCCCTAAAACTCCCGGCTAGCAAACTAGCCCCTACGCAAAAGCAGCAAATCAGCGACTTTATCGCAAGCCTTCCCGTCGACGATCATTACCAAGGCCCAGGTAGTCAGTTGCGGTTAGCTGATGACGCTACGTTTCACCGCCGTTGGTTGAGTTTGGCGGAGTATGAGCGACAGTTTAGCGAAACCCTTGAATATCGGACACCCGACTTACGCACTGCTCCGGCCACTTGCAAGTGGTGTGGCAAAGCGTTACCCAAAGGTCGCCGCTCATTTTGCAAAGATAGCTGTTCTCGCAACTACACCAAAGTCACCTTTACTAAGCGCAGCACACCCACAGTTCCTTACCGGATTGCCTGTCGTGATGATTTTCGCTGCCAAATTACCGGTGTAGACCTTGCCTGGCACAATCGTTTTGGTCAACGCATTCCGGTGCATAATGGCGCGATGGCAATTCATCATCTGATTCCCGTCGCCCAACAAGGCACTGACTATGCTGATAATTTAATTACCCTTAGTCAAAAAGCGCATCTTGCTTACCATCAGAACGATCCGGAAATGGTAGCCAAAATCACAGCCCTTCGTGAGCAACGTTTGGCCGGTCCCGGTGGCGAGAAGATGTATTGGCAATAAGCGCTCATGATTACTATCAGATTGAACGTTGTTATCTTCAAAAACGAGCACAGCTAGCACATCCGGTTGGCCTAAGCAAAAGCCACTACGTCCAACTAGCAGCAACAGATTTAAGGCGGAACCGAGCCACGGTAAAAAACAACCTGTCTCGTTTCCGCCTTAATTCACAAGAGCTGAAGCAATCCCTCCAGCCTGGCTCATTTATCCCCTTATCTTTGCTGACGCGGGTTACTACCCAGCCCACTTTTCTCTTCAAAATAACTTTCCAAGCGTTTTTGGAGCTGACCGATCAAGATACACAGCCCCCAATAAATCAGCGCCACCAATACATACATACTCATGTAGTCAAAGGTGCGGCCACCGATGATTTTGGCCTTCTGAAAGATATCCGGAATCGTAATCATCGCCGCCAAAGAAGTCCCCTTCACCAAATCCATCGCCACGTTTCCCAGCGCTGGTACAGACAGGCGTAGCGCTTGGGGCAAAATGACCAGTCGTATCGTTTTGGGAAAGTTCAACCCAAGGGCATAAGCTGCATCCCACTGGCCCCGATCCACCCCATTGATGGCCCCACGATAGATTTCTCCGATAAAAGCACTGCTGGTCAAAGTAAAGCAGATCAGGGTAGCCGTCATAGCAGATAACCGTACGGGCAGGCCAAAATAAAGTAAGAACAGTAGGACTAAAGCCGGCACCCCTCGTAAAAAGGACAAATAAAAGCGAATAAACCCGCGCAATAGCCGACTAGGCAAAAGTCCTAAAACCGTTAGAAAAATCCCCACCAAATTCCCCAAAATAAAGGTAGCCATACTAATACCCAGCGTATACTTCAGCCCTTGCAGGACAAAAGGCAGCGACTCCACCATCAATCGCACATTTAATCTCGGGATATACATCAGTCGGCTGTCACCGTTTCTTTGATGACTTTATCGGGTTTCACGCTGACATCCGTCTGAAAATACCCTTCCGAAATTGTTGCCAACGTCCCATCTTCTTGCATCGCTTTTAAGGCCCCATTGACTTTTTTCAGCAGTTCGTCATGTCCTTTAACGAATAAAAAGCCGCTGTGATTGGCATTGAAAAAGACGCCATCCAAAATCTTCACAGGAATATTTGGTAAAGCTGCCACCGACATTTTTTGGAGATAGTAGTCGTTTAAAATGACATCGGTTCGACCATTGGCTACATCCGTCAGGTATTGATCATTCGTGGCATTGTCATAGGTGACCGGAGTTGCCCCATATTTTTCGGCAATGCGCATGTAGCTCGTATTTGGCTCTCCCGCCGCTTTCTTGCCTTTCAGATCCGCCAATGACTTGATACCAGAATCATCTTTTTTTCGGACAATCATGCTATCAAAGGAATACTTGATTGGTGTACTCAACATAAATTTTTCCCCTCGTTCCTTTGACAAGCCAAAGTCATTGGCAGCAAAATCGGCTTCTCCTCGATCGATGGAAGCGATTTGCCCATCCACATTGTATTCTTTAAATGTCACAGCAACATCCAAGCGTTTGCCGACTTCTTTGGCAACTTCCACATCATAGCCGGTCAACTGGTTTTGGTCATTATAGTAAGAAGCAGGAAATAAGGTGCCCGACGTCGCAACCGTCATTTCTCCCGCTTGCTCCACTTTGGTCCAACTAGCATCCTTTGCTGCTCCTTGCGTCGCTGTGCCGCATGCCGCTAAAAGCAAACTGCTTCCCAACAACAAAACGGCTACCCAACCTTTTTTCATCTACTATTCCTCCAATATCTGATTATTTTGATAAGGCCTTACCACGGGGTAATACACAAAAATTCGATAACGTTTTTGTGAACACCCCGCGACAGTCTTCTCAAAACTATTTGTATCACATCTCCGGAATTATAACAAATAATTAACCATGTATTAATTATCACAAATGACTGACATATAAATAAAAACAATAGAAATAGTATATAAAATAGAAAACAAACGAACACAGTTGTAAAATACTGTTATAAAATACATTTGCATAATAAAAAAACAAACTACAGTTAAAAGGTTAATTATAGCGATCTCAAGAAATCACCCGCGATGCCACTCTAAGGTCAAATTCCCCTCCCCCAAACGCCATTTTTCATCTGCCACTCGATCGACAAAAGATTCGTCGTGGGAGGTGAACAGCACCATCCCCGGGTATGCCAGCAGCAACTCTTCTAGCACTTGAATCGTGGCTAAATCGATAAAATTGGTGGGTTCATCCAGCACTAACACATTGGCCGGTTCTAAAAACGCTGTCGCCAAAGCCAAACGAGTCCGTTGCCCGCCACTTAGCTGTTGTACCGGCGTTTGCAAATGTTCTGGCGTAAAGCCTAGATTATGCAAGATGCTACGGACAAAAGGCTCTGAAAATTCACTGCGTTCTTGCAAATAGCCTATCAAAGGTTGTTTCTTATCCAAGACATAATCCAGCTGACCATAAACAGCAAAACGAGCTTTCGGGGAAATTTGCAACCCTGCTCCTCCTTGTAAAATATGCTGAAGCAGCGTTGTTTTCCCGGCCCCATTCTCTCCCAGGATTGCAATCTTTTTCCCAGCACCAAATTGAAAATTCGCCTTATCCAAAATCACTTTATCTCCGACAGACAGATGCAAATCCATCCCCATCACCGGGAAAGGATTATGGATTGCCAACGATTTCAAAGTTGGAAAGCGCAACGTCTGCTTGGTTTGCGGAGCTGCTGTTGCAGTCAAACGTTCCATGCGCCCTGCTAGCGCTTTGGCACTTTTTTGAAGATTTTTCTCCACCGTATCCTTTTGTTTGGAAGAAGATAGACGGTCCGGACGAATTTGTTGTTGCTGCTTTTTCTTGGAAACTTTTGCTGCCTTTTTGACTTGTTCTTGTTTCTTACGCAAGGACGTCTCCAAGCGTTGTTTTTCCTTCAAGTACTGCTGATGCGCTTGTAGTTGGGTGGCTTGGTCCTGCTCTTTTTGGGTATGATACGCATCATAATTTCCCTTGTAGACGGTGATTTTGCCTTCTACCACTTCCCAGATAGTCTCCGCCACTTGGTTGAGAAACTGCCGATCGTGACTCACCACTACCAACGTTCCGTAATAATAACGCAACTCCTCTGTCAATACTCCTATTCCCTGGCGATCCAGATGGGTAGTAGGCTCATCTAATAACAAGCCCGGCTGATAATCCGCCAAGACTTGTGACAGGCGAAACTTGGCATTTTCCCCACCGCTAAGCAAATCTGGATTCTCCAGATGGGGCACCGCCAAGTGACTCATCATAGCTAAGGTTTCTCCATCTGCCGCTGGCGACTCCGCCCGACCGCCTTGGGGAAAATAGCCAAAAACTGCTTCCCGCTGAATTTGTCCCTGATCTGGCTCCACTTGCCCCGCTAATAATTTCAACAGCGTACTCTTACCACTGCCGTTGTCTCCAACAATGCCGATCCGTTCATTTTCATAAAGTTGCAACTGGGGGATATCAAGGATGTCTTTGCCCCCAATAATTACTTTCACGCCAGTTATTTTTATTAATCGTTCATTCATTCTTATGCACTTCCTCAAAGTTAAGTTGAAGTTTGCACAGCCGTTATTTAATGGTGCTATTTTAGGCTATCCAAGGGCGCAGCCCATCCAATCGTCGAGTTTTCAAAGCGTTCTTTCTTTGAAAACAGATAAGCCAGACCATCAGCCTCATACACTCCGAAAAACCAAAAAATACGCCGAAAACAGTCTTATCCTGTCCTCGACGTAATGTGTTTTAAATAATATTGGCGTAAATAATCATGGTACTTTTCACAAAATACAGGAAAAATTCCCCATGGATTTCCATGGAACCCCCCGTTCAAATCCGCAAAATGTACGCGTTCTTACCACCAATTCTATCAAAAAGAGCAGACTCCGCCCTTGAAATGTCGACTATGCAAGACTTTTAGATATTTTATTGACAATCCAAAAGTGTGCTGCGCAATCTCATTCCTGCGGTCATCTTCTTCGCTCCTTCATTCTTTATTGTGAAACTCTCCTCTACTATAGAGGAAACTTCCAAAGTTAAGATAACATATTTCCCAACGAAAGAAAAGATACCCGCTCCATATACCCCCCCCACATGTATACAAAACCTCAGATTTACTTAAGCACAACAATTGACTTCCGCACCAGCTTGGGTTTTAATATACCCATACAGGTATAGAAAGGAGAACCAAATGTTTAACCTATTTCAAGCAATTCCCAGCATTTCGACAGCGGAATTAGCCGAAAAACTAAAAGAAAAGCCCACGATATTGGATGTTCGAACACCAAGCGAATACCAGTCAGGGCATATCCCTGGAGCCAAAAATCACCCGTTAGACAAGATTAATAGTTACCGGCAAAAAAATACAGAGACCGTTTACGTGATTTGCCAATCGGGTATGCGAAGTAAACAAGCTGCTCGCGCCTTGAAAAAGCAAGGTTATGAGGTAGTCAATGTCGCTGGCGGTATGAATCGTTGGACAAATTCAACTAGGAAAGGAAAATACGCATGACTAAAATTGTAATCGTCGGCGGTGTAGCCGGCGGCATGTCAGCAGCGACTCGATTGCGCCGCTTGATGGAAGATGCCGAAATTATTGTATTGGAGAAGGGGCCAGATGTTTCCTTTGCCAACTGTGGACTGCCTTACTATGTCTCTGGTGAAATCAGCAATCACGGGTCATTGATTGTGCAAACACCGCAAGCACTGCAGGCCCGTTTCGGACTGGATGTACGTCCCAATCATGAAGTGATCGCTATCCACCCTGAGAAAAAAGAACTCACCATTGCCCATGGCACAGAAACAGTAACCGAAACTTATGATTATTTGATTTTATCTCCTGGAGCCAAACCTTTTATTCCTCCAATCGAAGGCCTAGCTGAAGCTCAAAACGTCTTTACGTTGCGCAATGTCCCTGATTTGGATCGCATCATGGCTTACGTCGATGCTCACCAACTACAGCACGTCACCGTAATCGGCGCTGGTTTTATTGGTTTAGAGATGGCCGAAAATCTCCAAAAACGGGGCCTTGCCGTCACGGTCGTGGAAAAAACACCTCAAGTGTTGCCCCCATTAGATGAAGAAATGGCGGCTTATGTAAAACAAGAACTGGAAAAAAATGATGTGACAGTCATCACTTCCCAATCTGCCACTGCTTTTCGCCAAGCAGGGCAAGAGATCATCTTAGAGGATGGCTCTAGCCTATCCTCTGATTTGACAATTCTCGCTGTAGGGGTCCAACCAGAAACTACCTTGGCCCAAACGGCTGGCATCGAACTTGGTTTCCGAGGGGGCATTCTAGTAGACGAAAACTATCAAACAAGTGTCGCAAATATCTATGCTGTCGGAGATGCCATCGTGGTAAAACAGCAAATTACCGGAGAGGATACATTGATTTCCCTCGCTTCCCCAGCCAATCGGCAAGGTCGGCAAGTCGCCGATGTCATCGCTGGATTGTCTCGTAAAAACAAAGGCAGCATCGGGACCGCCATCGTACGCGTCTTTGACTTGACGGCAGCCTCCACTGGATTGAGCGAACGGGCCGCTAAACAAGCTGGTTATGACGTTCAAGTGGTTCACGTTTCCGGCAAAGATCACGCAGGCTACTATCCTGGCGCAACGGACATCTTATTGAAACTGGTATTCGACAAAGCAACCGGTAAAATCTACGGTGCCCAAGGAATTGGTGCGAAAGGCGTGGATAAACGGATTGACATTTTAGCGACTGCAATCAAAGGTGACTTGACCATTTTCGACTTGCCAGAACTGGAATTCACCTACGCACCGCCTTTTGGTTCTGCCAAAGATCCGGTGAATATGTTAGGGTACGCGGCTATGAACTTAGTAGAAGGTCTCAGCGAAAATATTCAATGGTACCAACTGGCAGACGAACTAGCTGCAGGAAAGAAACTCTTGGATGTCCGGGCTACAAATGAGCTCAAACAAAACGGCCAATTTCCTGATGCCATCAATATCCCTTTAGACGAATTGCGCTGCCGCTTATCAGAACTAGACCCTACCCAGGAATACATCATCAGTTGTCACAGCGGACTACGAAGCTATCTGGGAGAACGAATCCTGAAACAAGCCGGCTTCAAGGTGAAAAACCTCGATGGCGCCTTCGCTCTTTACAAAACGGTCAAAGGACTTAAACCAACAAACTAACCCTTTCAAGGAGGAAAAAACATGTATCAATCTATTTCAAACGATGAATTTTACCAAGAAAGAAACAACAAACCAATTATCGACGTCCGGGAAGTCGATGAATACCAAAACGGCCACATCCCCGGAGCCATCAACATGCCATTAAGCGAACTAGCTCAAAGCTATACTCAATTGGACAAAGAACAGCCATACTTCGTCATTTGCCACTCCGGCGCTCGCTCGGCCAACGCTTCGGAATTTCTCGGAAGCCAAGGCTACGATGTCACCAACGTCATGGGCGGCATGTCCGCTTGGAGAGGTGAGATAGAATAATGACCGCTTGCGATAAACAGCTAATCAATCGCCTCAAGCGGGCAGAAGGTCAGCTCCGAGGCATTCAAAAAATGATTGAAGAAGAAGCTCAATGCGTTGATGTAGTAACACAACTTAGCGCTGTCCGTTCTAGTGTCGACCGCATCATGGGCCTTATCGTTGCCGAAAATCTAAAAAATTGCCTGCAGCATCCCACAGAAGACCAAGAAAACCAAGAAGCGAAAATCCAACAAGCCATCAATTTGATTGTTAAGAAATAACAGATCAATCCAAACATAAAGAAGCCCTTCTCCTAGATGACAACTCATCAAGAAAAAGGGCTTCTTTGTATGTTTATTTTAGGGAAGGTTCAACGACTAGAGAGCACATCAGTCTTCAAATTGATACAAGGCTGTCGACAAATAACGTTCGCCATTATCAGGCACGATGGCTAAAACTTTTTTGCCCGCTCCCAACTCAGCCGCAACCGTTAGTGCCGCATTGATGGCCGCGCCAGCTGAGATTCCTACCAACAGCCCTTCTGTTTGCCCAATTTTTCGTGCAGTAGCCAAAGCCGCTTCACTCGTCACAGATACCGCCTCGTCATAGATTGCCGTATCCAGAGTAGCTGGCACAAAACCAGTGCCAATCCCTTGAATTTTGTGAGGTCCTGGCTGGCCCCCTTCCAAAACTGCTGATTCGGCTGGTTCAACGCCGTAAATCAAAATATCTGGATACGCCTTTCGCAAGGCCCGCCCCGCTCCAGTGATCGTGCCGCCAGTGCCAATGCCTGCAACAAAAGCATCCAATGTTTCTCCTGCAAAAGTCTCCACAATTTCTTTACCCGTAGTTAATTCGTGGATCAATGGGTTTTCCGGATTTTCAAATTGTAATGGCAAAAACCAGCCGTTAGCCTCTGCCAGTTCTTTCGCCTTGGCAATCGAGCCTTTAATCCCCTCTGCACCCGGAGTCAAAATTAGTTGGGCGCCGTATGCTTGCATCAATTTGCGGCGTTCAATACTCATGGTGTCTGGCATCACGATAACCACCTGATACCCTTTAGCCGCCCCGACCATCGCCAGCCCAATACCAGTGTTACCGGAAGTCGGTTCCACGATTGTCCCACCAACAGTCAGTTTCCCCTCTGCTTCGGCTTTTTCAATCATCGCCAAGGCAATCCGGTCTTTCACTGAAGAGCCTGGGTTGAAGTACTCCAGTTTTACATAGACATCTGCTGCATCTGCGGGTACGCTGTGTTGCAGCTTTACAATTGGGGTTTGCCCCACTAAATCCAAAATTGTACGCTCTGCTTGACTCATCCAAAAACGCCTCCATGTTTGATTAATCTTCATTCAAGATTGCTTACCAGTTAGTGTAGCATCTCATGGTCGGATTGGATAATCGCTAAAAGCAATCGCCAGCTATAAGTTTTGCCTATAGAAAACCTTAAGCTCAAGGATTGGTTCTTGCAACTTAACAAAAACATGCTAAAATATTGGCTAGTAACTGGGGGTGATCAGATGATACGTTTTGTATCTTCTAAAACACAGGTTGTCGGCTGTTAGGCTGATACCTGGACCTTTTCCGGGATCAGCAGTGTTTGTTGCCTAAAAATAAGGCAATCCGGAAAGGAAAATAACTATGAAACCAACAATCCAACCATATCAATTCATGGCCTTGCGCCAAGCGGCAGACGAGCTGATCAACGTCTATCAATCTGTCAACGATCCACATACGATCCAAACGGTTCAAGCATTAACCGTCGCCAAGATTCGTGAAAATGTTCCCGAAGATTATCCAGAAATCCAAGAGTTGATCGACTTTATCATGGATACCCGGGTGACCAAGGCCAAGACCCAACGCTTTTTTGAGGACTTCAAAGACTTTGTCGTCCCTTTTGCCAAGCCGTCTACCAAACAAATAGAAAAGGTCTTTCGCAAAGTCAAAAAGCTAAAGCTGCCAGATTTCGATCAAATCGACTTGCGAGAACACACCTATCTCGGCTGGAACGACCCCGGCAGTCAAAAAAAATATTTGCTGTTGTATGCTGACGGTCGCTTAACCGGAATTGCCGGCTCGATTCCCGCAAGTGTCAAAAAAAATGTCTGTGCCATCTGCCACAAAGAAAGCAACGTCGCCTTGTTTATGGCGACAACCAAAACTGGCTCAGAAGGCACTTACACCAAAAAAGGCAACTACATTTGCATCGACAGTGATGCCTGCAATCGCCAGCTAACCCATCGCCAAGACCTAGATGAGTTTTTGGAAATTGTCAAAGAACGTAAATAACTAGCGGAAAGTGCGTCGATTCAACGAAACCCCTTTTTAGGCTAGATTCCGTTGAATTTTGCAAACAGTGTTGGACCTCTAAATGCTAAGTCTTTTTTGTCAATAAGCACTACTAGCAAGGAGAGCGTTAAAGTAGAATTGGCTTGAAAGTAGCTCTAAAGTGGCGCGATAAATAACTTAGAGTTGCGATGCGTGCACCACTTACTCTACGCTTGAATCCACAATCAAAGCTGAAAGATGCATCTGCGCAGACAGTTCATCTAAATCAAAAGCTGGAGGAATCCCTCCAGCTTTTTTTAATAATCTCACACCTATCCTAGTGAGGCGCAAGAGCTAGCTGCCTGGTCCAAAAAACCAGCCTGCTGTAGTTTCTTATAAACTTCCTGACACGCCGAAGCAAACTCTTCAGGATTTTGCAGAAAAGCTTGTAGCTCCTGCAGATTTTTGTGATTTCGTGAATACTCTAGCCAGAAAACAAGCCCACTGTCACAGCCATATTTTTTGGTGAGATAATCGTAAGCCTCATCAGTTAGAACTTGCGGGTGTCGCAACTGTTTCTTTTCGATGGCATAGACATAAGTCCGCCGTAAGATTCGCCAAAAATCGATATCCCGATCCGCTTCAGACACGATTTTGCCATAAATACTCCTAGGTTCATGACTGCTAGAAGCACGATGATCCGCCACCGCCTCCCCCATCATTTGCAACTCTGCCACTGAGAACCAACGAGACAACCCCTTGTCCGCTAACAATAACTCTTTTGATCGCTGCTCATGTCCTGCCCGTCCAGCCAGCAAACCTAAATCATGATAAGCCGCTACGACATAGACCATTCGCTCATCAATCGAGGCATCCTTTAGCTCCTGGATAATCTGAAAACTATTGGCAATCACCTGCCGGACATGGGTCGTATCATGACTCGTATCCAGTTGATGATATTTAAAAATAACATTGGTTTCAATATATTCCACCAATTCTTGCGGAATCATCTGGTCACCTCCTCTACCCATGAGCACTCATTTTAACACTGGCTTTCTAAAAAAGGGACCTGTTTACACACTATTGCGAATGTTTTGTGAAAAATAGGTTAATTTTAATAGGATTCCCCTTTTATCTCTGAGCCATCTCCTTTAGACTGTAGAAAAAGATAAAAGAACAAGCAATTAGGTCGCAATTTTTGGAGGAAACTATGAATCGTCAGCAACATCATCACCTCAAATTGAAAACCAGCACCAAAATCATGCTCTGGATCGCTTCACTTTTATTGATCTGCTCACCTTTGGGCTTTTACTTTGCTACCTCCCAACCGAATAAACCAATTCGGACCTTACCTGAGACAGCGCCAAAAACCCAAGATTCCACTCCCGCTGACAAAGCAAAAACTCCTGAAACAACGGAAACCAAAGCTACCATCACCGCCAGTGGCGATATGCTGTATCATTACGTCGTTTTTGGTGGCGCCTACAACGACGGCGAAAAACGCTATGACTTGGACAACGACTTTGAACAGCTAGCAACCGTCATGGATCGTGCAGATCTTTGTCTAGGGGATTTTGAAGGAACCATCAACCCTGCTTATCCCTTAAGTGGTTTTCCCATGTTCAACGCCCCCGAAGATGTCGTCAAGAGCATCCAAAAAGCCGGCTTTGACGTCGTGGATCTCGCCCACAACCATATTTTGGATACCGGTCTTGACGGTTTGAACTATACCGCAAAAGCCTTTGAAAAAGCTGACATCGCTACGATTGGCGTCAATCCTGAAGGGCAAAATGATATCCTGATTAAAGAAATCAACGGCATCAAAGTGGCCTTATTGGCTTACGCTTATGGTTTCAATGGGATGGAAAACAACCTCAGTCAAGCTGACTACGACAAATACCTCCATGATTTGAATATGGAAAAAGTCGCCGCCGACCTTCAAAAAGCTGAGGAGTTGGCGGATATCACCGTGGTGATGCCTCAGCTGGGAACTGAATATGCCCTGGCACCTACCGAAGAACAACAAAGCACCTATCGCAAAATGATCGATTTAGGAGCCGATATCATTTTCGGCGGTCATCCCCACGTTGCCGAACCCACAGAAATTATCGAAAAAGATGGCCAACAAAAATTTATCATCTACTCTATGGGAAATCTACTTTCCAACCAGCGCTACGAAACTATCCAAAATTACTGGGGCGAACGGGGCGTGCTGATGGAGTTAGAGCTGACCAAAAAAGGGGATAAAACGACGATTTCCAACATCCTCCCTCATCCGACTTGGGTTTCCAAAGAACCGATTGAAGGAGCGACTTACACCCAAGATGGTGTCGTCAATCAAGCCTATGACTACCAAGTCTACTTGGCGGAAGATTATCTGCCAAAGGGAAGATACGCTGACCAAGTACCCGCAGAAAAACGGCAACGGATCGAAACCGCCTATCATGAAATGATGGCTTTACTGGATTTAAAGTGGCCGGAGAGTAATATCACCGAATCATCACAAACCACCTCCGCTAGCAGCGATGACGCTGGCAAAACAACAACTGCAATAACCGGTAACACTTCCTCGAGCACAGTCGAGAAAGCCGGAGAAGCTGGCTAACACTGATCAGAAGAAAACAGAGGAGGCTCGCTCTGAAGTCGTAGCAGAATTAGAAAGCCAGTTGGTCTTGTTTCCGGCAAATCCCTCAAGATGCAGTGGGACCGGTCAATGCCAACCAAAGAACCCTAAGCTCAATCAACTAGTTGGGCTTAGGGTTCTTTCATTGACATTTACCCGTTCGGCTGCAGTCCAAGTGATTCTCTGGAAGCAAGTCGACCTTTTTACTTAGCCTGTCCTTCAAGCAACGGTGAAAGCTGGCCGGACCACATCAGTCCCACAGTTTCCGTCCCCCGAGAAATTCCCGTGTACAAAAGCTGGCGATCTCTTCCTTGGTGATAGTTTGCTTTTGAAACAGCCACCAACAAGACATTTGCAAACTCCAACCCTTTGGCTAAAGGAATGGCATAGACAGCAATCTGGGGCTGATCGGCAAACACGGATGCGACTTCTTGGGCCTCTTGTGCTGTTTTTGTTAAAATGGTTAAATTGCCCTCTGGTAGATTTGCGGCATAGGCTAACACGGCCTCCCGCAAATCGGTCTCATTCGCCAACTCTAACCAAGCAACTTCTCTTCCCGCCGGTCGAATCCCCTGAATTTCAATAGTATCCGTCTCTTTCAATAATGAGCCAAACAATCTCGTGATATTGCCACTGGAACGGTAACTTTTTACCAAGGGATAATATGTCACTCGTTGCTCCCCAAAAAGACTTACCATCGTCGTAAAACGACTATGAGAATCAAAAATCGCCTGATTCTCATCCCCAACCAAAGTAAAGCGACTTTTCGGAAATAAACTTTGCAAGAACCGCAAAGCCGCGGCAGAATAATCCTGGACTTCATCCACCATGATGACCTTGAAGTCAGGAACTAGGATTGGCTCAATCAAGTGATGACGGAAATACAACTTAGCAATCGCCAAATCCACTGTCAGCATTTCAGCCCCTTGATTGCCCCTGCTAGGCAACTCCTGTTTGGCTGATTGACGAAAATGCGTGGCAAACAGTTCCTCTTCATCCAACCAATCCAGGTCCTGAATCTGACGAACCACCCCTTGATACCGTCGCCGTAACAGCCGCAAGCCGTATTCTTCTAATAACTCTTCATCCGCTTCTTCCAGCAAGTGGCCGATCATTTTTCGTTGTTGCTCCTCGGTCAAAGACAGCAGTTGCTGATGAAGCTGCTCGCTACGGCTTTGTCGAATCAAATGGCGTTCCCACTCCTGAGCCAGTCGGAGTTTCATCCCCTGAATTCGTTCCTGCAAGGGACGATTCGAAGGGGTAGCTGTGTAAAGGCGCTCCAAATGTGCCACCGTAATCAGCGTCTTACCTTTGTGACCAATGGCATGAAACTGTGGTGTTTCATCCCTCTCAGTGATCAATGCCTCCAAAAATACCGGTGATCGCAAAATTTCTGTGATACCAGTCTGGTCAACCGTGCCGCCTCCACTAATCCGATTAAAATACGCCGTCTCATCTTCCAACTCGGCGCCACCAGATACCATCAGTTTTTTGACCAACTGGAGTAAAGTATAGGTCACCGGATTGGCTTCCCCTAAAGCAGGCAAGACCTGAGCGATATATTTTCCAAAGGCCTGATTTGGCGACAGGATCAACATCTCTTCAGCACTAAGCTGGCCTCGATTACGATAGAGAAGATAGGCAATTCGCTGCATGATTGCCGAGGTTTTCCCACTCCCAGCGACGCCATTGACCAAAACCACCGGATGTTTCGTATCCCGAATAATCAGATTTTGTTCCCGCTGAATAGTGGCCGTGATGTCTTTCATCTGGGTAGAATTATCTTCAGCCAATGCAGCCAACAAGACATCATCCTGGATCGCCGTACCACTATCAAACCAGTTGATCAGACAATCATACTCCGTCAGTAATTGGCGCCGCTTTTCGATGGCTACCGACACTTTCCCCTGATCAATTTGATAGCTAGAAGTTCCCAACTGATTGTTATAAAACAATTCTGCCACTGGCGAGCGCCAATCATAAATCAAATCTGACCCTTGCTCATCCGTAAAACCATTGACTCCGATATACAGGGCTTCTGATGGCTCCCTATCCAGAAAATCCACCAACACCTTACCAAAATAAGGACTGGGCAAGAGCCGTTCCACTTTGTCCAATTGCTTTTTGCTACTTTCCAATTGCAAATTGTACTGATCAATTTGCCGGTTCAACGCTTCGATATTCGCAAAGGTATCCAAATTATCCGCTAAATTGTCATGATTTAGCCGTACTTCTCCAGCCATCGCCACTAAATCAGTCATGCCGGATGCGTCTTTTGTGGCAATCAAGTCTTGCAGTCGTTTTTGCGTCTTCACTAACTCGGCATAGACGAAAGCCAGCCGTGCCTCCTCAAGTTTTCTGACATCTGCCAAATTCCCCACGTCCTTTCACTAGGATGAGTCTGCAGTCTACACCCACCCCACCTCAAAAACAAGACTGTTTTTTCCACACCAGAAGCGGTATAATAATAATGGGAAGAGGAAAACCTCTTCTTTTTTCTTACCCTTCACCTACTTAACATTACAAAGTAGTTGACAGATTATCTACTCTGTAATATTATGTAGTCCTACTCAGTAATAAACCAACTCATGAAAGGATGAGTGCTGTGAAAGGAATGACCGAGCTATTAAAAGGTGTCTTGGAAGGCGTGGTACTGCAAGTCATCCAGAATAGTGGCGAAACATACGGTTATGAAATCACCAATACTTTGGTGGACCTCGGCTTTCAAGATATCGTAGAAGGCACCGTCTATACCGTCTTACTACGTTTGGAAAAAAAGAAGTTAGTCACTGTTGAAAAACGAAAATCTGAATTGGGACCAGCCCGCAAGTTTTATCGATTAAACGCAGATGGTGAAACGTACCTACAGGATTTTTGGAAAAAATGGGCTTTTCTTTCAGACCAATTAGCTAAAATCAAAAAATAGGAGGATGACCATGAATCTTTATGACAAAATTACCGGTAATGACATGACCAAAAAGCAAAAAGAACTCTCTCGTCGCGTAGCTTTATTACCTCAAGACTACCAAACGACTTGGCAAGAACTGAATCAAAAACTTTGGCAATTTAGTGATTTTACTGGTCGCAACCTCTATCCGATTTTAGAAGGAGTCTTGCATCTTTTTGAAGAAAGTGCCGCCGAAGCCCTCCCAATCAGTGGCGTCATTGGTGAAAATGTCGATGATTTCATCAGTGAAATCGCTCGAATCGAAGGGGCTAAAAACTACCGAGACAAATTACGCAAATAATTAAACGATACCGTTGCCAAAAAACTAGGAAAGCGAGGAATTCACATGGGCTTACAAGAAGCATTGCAGGATAAAAAAGCTTGGCGAGCCTTGCAAAAACGTGCCAAACTTTTGCCCCAAGACTACCATATCGTCTATCAAGAAATCCAAAAATACTTATTTAAGATTGCTCCTTTGACACTAAGTAAAGACACCAGTCTCTTTCATGATTTAATCGATTTATTCGAAGCGGGCGCCAAAGAACAAAAAGACGTCCTGGAAGTAACTGGCACCGATGTAGCAGCTTTTGCTGACGCTTTTTTAGAAGGCTATGATATCAAAGAAGATCTGCAAAAAGACATCACCAACCAAACCGAGGCATCCATGCAAAAATGGTTGGATAAGAACTAGCAAATACGGTTTCGAATGGAACATCTTCATAAAGCCAAGCTAGCTTAATCAATAAAAAACGACGGAACTACTGAAGCATTTCAGCAGATTTCCGTCGTTTTTCCTGTTTATCAAAACTAGCGCAATTTTGCACCTAAACGTTGAACGTCACGGGCGATTACCAATTCTTCATCAGTTGGAATCACGAAGACTTTCACTTTCGAATCAGGAGCAGTGATTTCAGCTTCTTCCCCATGGATCAAGTTATTGACTGTAGTATTCAGTTTGATACCAAACCAAGTCATTGGTTTCAAGACTGCTTCGCGGATATAAGCGGCATTTTCCCCAACACCGGCAGTGAAGACGATGGCATCTACCCCATTCATCACCGCGATGTATTGAGCGATATATTTACGAATCCGGTCAGCGTAGATTTCCAAAGTCAATTCAGCATCGTCATTGTGGCTAGCTGCTGCTTTTTGGACATCCCGCATGTCACTAGAAATCCCAGATAGGCCTAAGATCCCAGATTTTTTGTTCAAGATATCGATGAAATCATTTACATCATCAATGCCTTCTTTACGCATCAAATAAGGAATCAAGGAAGCATCGATATCCCCAGAACGAGTCCCCATCGTCACCCCAGCAAGTGGTGTGAAGCCCATGGAAGTATCCACTGATTTACCGCCTTTAACAGCTGTGATAGAAGCCCCATTACCGATATGGCAAGTGATAATCTTCGTTTCTTCTGCTGGTTTGTTCAAAAATTCGATGGCACGTTGGGAAACAAAACGATGGCTTGTTCCGTGGGCGCCGTATTTCCGGGCAGCGTATTTGGTGTAATATTCTTTTGGCAAGCTGTACATATAATTGACAGCTGGCATAGTCGTATGGAAAGACGTATCAAAAACAGCGACAGACAAGATATTTGGCAAAATATGGCGGAAGGCACGAATCCCCATCGCATTGGCTGGGTTGTGCAAAGGTGCCAATTCAGCCAGTTCTTCAATTTTTTCCAATACTTCGTCAGTGATGATCGTGGAATCTTTGAAGGCTTCCCCACCAGCTACAACCCGGTGGCCCACCCCAGTGATTTCTTCATAAGAATGAATAATTTTCAATTCGATCAAATGGTCCAATAACATTTGAACGGCAACTTCATGGTCTTTGATATTTTCTACCGTTTCAAATTTTTGGCCATCTCCATATTTAATCGTAAAGATCGAATCTTCCAAGCCGATTCGTTCTACGATACCTTTAGCGATGACGTTTTCCGTCGGCATTTGGTACAATTGCCATTTCAAACTGGAACTGCCGGCGTTGATTGCGATTGTTTTGCTCATGTCATTGGTCTCCTTCGATTGTCTGGTAGTTTGGTTTTACGATAAATTCGAGGCTTTCCAGTCTTCGAATTGTGTAAAGAACTCGGTAATTTTTGTTGGATCTTTCAGAGTCGTTAGTTGGGCCACTAAAACTTCCGGCGCTTGCTTCGCATGTTCGCCATGATTTTGCAACAAGATGATACTCTTCTGGGAATCCTTATTGAAAAATAGTTCCTCTGGCAATTGGATGATTCCTTGCAAGTAAACTTTTTCCGTGAACAGTTTTTTCAGATAAGTGGATTGCTCCGTCGCCAAGAAATTCGCCGGCACCAAGAAAATACCAAAGCTGTCTTCTTTGACGTAAGCCATCCCTTGCTCCATCAGCAAATGATGCGCATAACTATGCCCTTTGTCAGCTGCTGTCAAAAAGCGCTGCGCCTTTTCGTCCACTGGATAGTAACCCACTGGCAAATCACTGATAACCGCGTCCACAGGGTCTAATAACAAATCTTGCAACCCATCTTGGTGAAACAACTGCACTTGCGTTTGGGCCCACTGTGCATCAGCAGCCGCCACAGCCAAAAGCGTCTCATCATTATCCACACCCACGCCACGAACGGTCCGCTTTGCCAGAGTTAGATTGGTCAAAGCTGTCAATAACAGATTTCCCATTCCCACCGCTGGATCAAAGACTGTCAATGGTTTGTCTTGTGGATGCAACTGTTCCAATAAATACACGAATAAAAACCCGATCCCGTCAGGCGTCAACTGATGGTTGGGTTGCAGTTTTTCCGTCTTGCTACCTTTTAAGAGTAACAATTGCGACAGTTTGCGAATTTCCTCTGGTTGCAATAGCAATTCTTGCATTTGTTGGTACAAGTTTTCGATGCGCTTAGTCGTCACTTCATCGGGTTGCCCATCCATCACTCGGACTTGATAATCATCCAATTGATTTTCGACATTTTCGATGTAAGCATCCAGAAAAGACGTCTGTAACGCATTTTGCAACAATTGGATTGCTTCAAGGTTCAACTCAAAACTTTTTTCAATTTTTTCAGGGAACACAAGGTCACCTCATCTTTTCATTATAACAACTCGTATACCTGTATAATTCTAGCTGATTTCCCCTGATTTATCAACGAATTTCCTTGTTTTTCTTTGTGAAACAGCGAACAGTCTGACTGTTACACCCTCGTCAAAAAGGCGTCGACAAGAGTTCTATCTCCCTTGTCAACGCCTGTGTGTCAGTGCGTGTTTAAAGCTGTTTCTTTTTAAGGTCACTTGCTCTCCGGATTTGGATCATTTTTTATTTCAGAATGGTACGTAATGTGAATGCGGCCATCAAGAATCACCTTCACTCTAAATTTTTTGTGATTCGTATCAACAGCTGGGCCAAATTCCAGATACCCTTCCGCAAAATCAATTTTCCCAGAGGCCGGTCGTTCTTCTTCCGGCAAACGCTTGTAGTGATGCCAAAACATCTCTTCCATGATTCGTACGCGATAGGCTCTTTGGGTGCGCACCGCGACATTTGTCGTCAGCTGGCGATTCTCGATTGCCATATAAAACAAGCCACTCACCACCAGAATAATTCCCAAAGCCGACAACATGATGCCCCCTTTAAGGGGTGTCGAGGGTTTCCATCTTAGGCGGTGGCTCCAAAAGGACTTTAGCATAACGAAACCTCCCGTCTTTACATCTAAAGGTGAGCATTGCTGCTGTTTTAGTTTTTTGGACATAAATTTGCGTTACTTTAGTCACTAACGGATGGTATCCGCGATTGTAAGTCTTAACAAAATTCTCTGAGACTACGCGAAAATCGGCAACCTTTCCATCACTGTCAAGGTATCGCAGTATATTTTGTGAGTTTTCAGAATATCTAAAACCTCGCATCTCATAATCCAACTGCAACATCGCTACCTCAAATTCTTGATCCCGATAACTGCTCATCTGCTTCTCTGCTCGAATCGTCGTCTCGATCAGCGGCGTTGTAAAAAACAGCGCCATCCCTAACACCAACAACGCCAGCAGACATTCAATCAGCGTAAAAGCCGGTGGGGTCCATTTGAATCGACAATTCGTAGGCGTCGCTGACCACTTTGCCATAGCACTTATCCTCCGTAAAAAAGACTTGAAAAACCTCCTCGCCATAAATCAACTCCCGCTCAAGAGCTCCATCATATTTCAGGTACTCTCTTAGTTCTTCGTGTAACACGCGGGCTGAGCGAATCCGATGATAATTTTCTTGCTCATTAGCTAACAGCTGTAAAGTTCCTGCCTGATAAATCATGACACAGGTGGCTAACATCCCTAAAGCAACCAAAGCCTCGATCAACATATAAGCCTTATTCCACTGTTTTTTCAAAGCGTGCACTTCCCATCTGTATTTGGTATGAAACTGTTATCGGCTTATCCTTGAGATAAAAGGACACTTTACGAAGCGCACTGGGACTTCCCGATTGAGTGCTGAAAGAAAACCTAGTTTCATCAGCCGTTTTGAAATAAATTGCCTCTGGTATGATTATTTCAGAAAAAGAATCCTCTTCAAAATCACTTCCGGTTTTCCCATCAGTTCCAATAGTAGCAAATGTGACCATTCGATTTCCCCGATCAACTGTGAGCGTCGTCTGATATTTCTCAATAATCGCAATCTGCTGACTAACCAACAGCATCTTCTCAAAGCGACTGAAAAAGTGCGTCACCGCTAACTCTTCTTGCCACCGCTTCACTGCCAACACCGGCAACAAACTAAAACAGCTAATCACCGCCAAAACAAGCAGGGTTTCGACTAGGGTAAACGCTCTATGGGTTTGGGTATTTCGCCAAATAATCATTGTAAGCCTTCAATTGTTCAGTGGTAATATACTTACCATCCACTAACTCATCCAAATCTACTACAGAATTTCCTGTTTCTACTTCATATAGCATTTTTTGATTATTAACCAACTGCACCACTGCTTTCCCGCTACGCTTATCAGCGGTGTCTTTGGCTGTCCCAACATTCGGTACCAAAATGATCACCAACACACCAATAATTAGTAAAACGACCATCACCTCCACCAAAGTGAATGCTCGAGCTTTTTTCAACCATTTTTTGCTTTTTTTCATGTTTCTCTCTCCTTTTTTAATTCCAAGACGGATTTTTTAAAGAGCATAAATCAGTTTCTTTCCAAGACAATCTGGCATTCCTTTCCCACTCACATGATTTCGTTCAAATTTCCATAAAGAGGCAAAAACATAGCGGCATAGACACTGACAATCAACAATGCGACAAATAAAAAAATCAAAGGTTGCAACAGATGAAGCATTTTTTCTACCTTTTGATAAAAGCGTTTTTGAGTGAGGCGGCTATACAAGACCAATTCTGCCCCTAGCCGTCCTTTTGCCTCCCCTTGAAAGACAATCAAGGAAAACTCCTGCGTCAAAAACCGGTAGCGAGCCAATTGGTCTGCCAAGGAATGCCCTTGCTGCAACCCGCGATCCAATTCAGCTGCCAGCTGATGCATCAAAGAACGGGGATTGGTTTGTCCCATCGTGGCGATGATTTGCCGCAGTTCCAGTCCTTCTTGAAACAACTTGCCCCACTCCAAGGCAAAATAACTAGAAGCCAACATGCGATACAGCATGCCAACAATGGGTAGCCGACTCCAAAGGCTGCTTTTTTGGATGGCGCTCAAAGATTGCAAACGTAATTTCAACAATACTCCCAACACAAGTCCCCCACCTACAATCCCTGCCAACCAATAGGGCGCTGCCACCAAAAAGCGAATGCCCCAATGTTTTGGATCCATCATACCGGTGGCTAATAATTGAGGAAGTAAAAACTGTCGCATCCCCACAAGTAACCCAGCAATAAACACTAACAACAACACTGGATAAGCCAACGTCTTAACCATTTCTTGCCGTTGTTTATTGGTCAATTCCATTTGCTGGGCGATATTTTGCAAGGTGGCAATCAAATTTCCATGATGTTGAGCTAATTCCACTTGGGCCGTTTCTTGCGGGGTAAAGCCAAAATTGGTGAAACAGTCTGCCAACTGCGCCCCCTCAGTTAGTCTTTGGTGAAAGTTCGCCAGTCGTTCTTGATCGAAATGTTGAGAGCGCAACATCACCTCTAACGCTTCCGGCAAAGGAAATCCATTGACCAACAAATCTGTCAAGGTTTGCAAGTGTTGGGATTTCAACTTGCCGTTAAATTTCCTTTTCGTAAAACTCCCTAGCCAAGCCTCCTTGTTGATAGAGGTTTTGTAAATTTTCTTGCCAATCGTCATACGGCAGCTCCCTTCCACTAAAGCGATACGCCAATAAAGCCCCCACTCCCTGCTTATCAAAAGGGAGGAGGCGCTGATAGATAACCCCTTCCAGACATTCGCCAAGTTCTGATTCCGTCGTTACCAGTTCGCGAATCCGAGCATTGGTCCCAGCAATCCCCTTCGCATGGACCGTCGCAAAGACCTTAACTCCCGTCAATGCTGCGCGAATGGCGGCTTGAGCGGTTTCTTGATCACGAATTTCTCCGATAATCAAAACATCCGGTCGATGACGCAAAGATAATTGAATCAGCACATCGTAGGTTTGTTGGATTTTAGGATTTACCTGTAGCTGTAAAAAATTGGGTTCCTCAATTTCCACGGGATCCTCGATGGTAATCACCTGTCCTTGCGCTTGTCGAGCCAATTGATACATCAAGGTGGTCTTTCCACTCCCGGTAGGCCCAGCAAACAAATACAAACCACGACGCTTCATGGCCTCTTCCACAACTTTTAGTTGCTCAGGAATAAAAAAGCGTGGCTCGGCCTCCACAAACGGATGCAAAAAGCGCACAACAAGGCTATTGCGCATGCGGTAATCCCCCACTCCCGACAGCCGTAACCGTTGTTGCCGCCCCCCAGGCAAAGAATAAGTGATGGCGCCTAGCTGGACCTTGCGATTTTCCCCAACATCCATCTCCCCCAAGTACTTAAATCGCGTAATCAACTGCCGGGCATCGGTCTCATCTAGCTCACAATAAGGATAGAAAGTCTCCCCTTTACGAAAAACAACCTGCCAACGCTCCTCTTTACACTGGATATACATATCTTGCATCTGCTCTGTCACACCATAAAGAATCAATTCATCTGACAATGTCTGGATATCCATAAGTCACCTCCTCGAAGAAAAGTACGGGGGGACATGCCCAAATCAGGCTGGCTTTCGTCAAATTTCCTAGAGAAAATTTTCATTGCTTTTCCAGTGTTTGCCATAATAAAAATCTCTATTTATCTCGTGGGCACGCGCCAAAAAACCGCCTCAAGCTTGTCGCCTGAGACGGTTCGTTTGAAAACCATTATGCTTTTTCGCGTTTATCTGCAAATCGTGCTTCCACACGATAAATCCGTTGCCCACGAGAAGAAAATTTTTCTTCATACTCGGTCATGATATTGCCTTCAAAATCACTATTGTGCAAATCCAACCAGACTTTTTGCAAAATCATGCCATATTGAGAAAAACTCGCCAAAGAATATTCAAACAAACCTTGGTTGTCCGTCTTGAAATGAATCTCGCCAGCCGGTTTCAAAATCGCTTCATCCACTGCCAAAAAGCCAGGAGACGTCAGGCGCCGTTTTTCATGGCGTTTTTTAGGCCATGGGTCAGAAAAATTCAAATAGATTTGATCCACTTCACTATCTGCAAAATATTCCGTCAACGCTGAACCATCCATGTGCAGTAGTTTTACATTGGTCAATTCTTTTTCTAGTACTTTATCTAAGGCATGGGATACAACACTGACTTGCATTTCCACGCCGACATAGTTGATCTCTGGATGGGCTTGAGCCATCCCCGTGATGAAGCTCCCCTTGCCCATACCGATCTCGATATGTATCGGGTGGTCATTGCCAAATAGTTCCCGCCAGCGTCCTTTGTAAGCTGTCCCAGTCGCTTCAGGCACAACAATCTGAGGATTTTCTGCCAACAATTCTTCGGCACCTTTACGTTTTCTTACTCGCATGTTTTCGTTTCCTTTCATCTGTCTCACTTCATAATCTAAGCAATAAAAAAGCCGGATGTCACAGGCGCCCCTCGTTCACCAAGGCGGTGTGTCCGGCTGTTGGTTAATCACTAAAGATACGCTTTAATTGCGTAATACCATCGTTCATGCGGTCAAAATCTCCGCGGTTATAATACTTTTTCACTTCTTGTAACAAAGAAAGCAGGGCGTACCAATACACTTTTTCCAAATTCTCACTAGTGGGCATCATGCCGTAGCTCAAAAGCCAAGAATTCCAAGCCGATTTTGGTCGGTAATGTCCCAAAAATGTCCCAACGTCGACACAAGGATCAGAGAACATGATGGAATCCCAATCTACTAGATACAGGTAATGGCGACAAACTAACCAATTTTTGTAATTCACATCTCCATGAACCACCGCTTTATCTTTTTCATCAAACGTCGGTACATGGGTCTTCAGATAATGCAAAACCAACTTCAAAAAGCGGTTGCTAGCTACTGGTTGAGGCAAGGCGTTTTCGTAGTCTGCCAACATCATTTGTGGGGTGACGATTTCACCACCGATTTTTTCCAGCATTTGAATCAAATTTTTGGAATGATGCAAGGAGTACAAGACATCCACAACATCGTTACGCTGACCGATTTCTTCTGTCGAAATCACTTGGCCTTCCAGCCATTCTTGGGCCGAAAAAGTATCGCCATTGCCGGCGCGTTTGGTCCAGATTAGCTTAGGGGTGATGCCTTCTTTTGAAAGGGCGGCTAACATCGGTGTGGTATTTCGTTTCACGAAGACTTTGGCATTGTTTTTCAGACCCAAGTAGGCCTTGCCGGTATCTCCTTTGATGGGGCTCAACTGCCAGTCTTGTCCAAGTTGAAATTCCATCAGCGACGCTCCTTTCAAAAGTAAATAAACACCTATCTCTTCAACAACAAACAGGGCTTAAGACGCTGAGAAGCCTCGAAGTTTCCCTCGAAGCTTTCAAGTCAATTGATTTTTACAAAGTACACCTATTTTAGCTTCCTAACAGACTATCGTCAAGCGACTATACGTTCCCATTGCCTGTCCGAAAGCGTTTTTCCGCCTTTAGTCCGCCATTTTTTTGATGCGTAAAGGCAGGTAAAGATAAGTAAAAGCCAGCGCCACAGCCACAAAAACAGCCAGCAAAAGACCACGATCGCCCCAAGAAGGATAGGGAATACTCCCGACAACCGTAAAAATGACTGCCGCCACAAGCAATAACACCAATAGCAATTGCCGCAGCGCTTTGGTTTTCTGCTGTGAAGGGACCGGATACAGTTGCGTCATCACCATGTATTGGAATTGGTTATATAACGGCACCAACTGAAAGCCAATCAAATAAAGAAACAACGCCCCGAGCCCAACAGAAAACCAAATCTCATTGACAAAATACAAGAGCAAACCACCGATGACGACTAAGCGTAAATACAAACCACTAAACTCTGAACCCCGCAACATGCGGCGAGCATAAAGATATAAGTAGGTATGGCCCTGATCTTTAGGAATTTTGGTCAATAGGCCATCCAAATATTTCCGCCGTTTCACGGAAGCTACCACCTGAGGCACATCGGTAAAAAGGTTGATAAAGCGGTAAATCCGCTGCAAGCGATTGCTTTCAAGTTGGATCATCTTGTTCCAGTCCAGTGGTTGCTGGACGTTTTTCCATAACAGCTGATAGTAAACTACAGCGATCCCGATCCCTGCCGGCAATACCACCCAAGGATTGACAAAGACTGCCAAAGCCAAAGCTAGCACAGAAAAGGCCAACCAAAAACCATACCACTTATTTGCCTCTTGACTGTTTTGAAATAACCGATAACGTTTCAACTGCAGATGAGCCACCTTCAGCCCCCACAATCCTAATACTAGCGGGAAAAAGTCGCTAAATTGACCGGCTGCACTGACAACATACAAGGGCATCATAAAGCCACCAAGAAGTACCAGACTGACAAAAGGTAGCAGCAAAGAATAGCGAAAACCGCCCTCTAAATAACTGCGCATCTCTTTTTCTTTTGGCAATAAAAACACGACATCCGCCGTTTTCGTCAAGCTGACAAAATTTCCCAAGTGCAAAACCAGGACTAAGACGGCAATCACCAACAGTTTTCCCGGCAAGAAATCAGAGGGAAGCTGTTTCACCAGATTCGAATAGTAAAGCCCCACGCCACCGAGCAAAAAAGTACAGGCCAAGACGAAATGGTCATTAAAAACATAACGTAAATAGCGCATCATTTGCTTTTGATGACGATTTAAGCGCTGATGGAACAACTCTTTCATCCAGCTACACCTGCTTCTTCGGTAAGACGTAAATAGATTTCATCCAAGGAAGCATCCGCCAGCTGAAATTCTCTTCGCAAATCCTCGATACTCCCTTGCGCTCGGATGCGCCCCTCATGAAGGAGGATGAAGCGGTCGCAATATTTTTCCGCCGTCGCCAAGATGTGGGTAGACATCAAAATCGCCGCCCCTTCTGCTTTCATCTGACCCATCAGCTCCAACAACGAATTAATCGCCAAGGGATCCAAGCCCAAAAATGGTTCGTCAATGATATACAGAGACGGTTCAATCAAAAAGGCACACAAAACCATCACTTTTTGCTTCATCCCTTTGGAAAAATTCGCCGGAAACCAGTCCAGTTTGTTGCTGAGTCGAAACGTTTTCAACAAGCTTTCCGCCCGACGCAGCGCTTCTTCCATGGGAATATCATAAGCCATCGCCGTGATTTCGATATGTTCTTTAAGCGTCAACTCTTCATATAAACTAGGCGTTTCAGGAATATAACCAATCTGCTTGCGGTAGTTTTCCGGATCAGTCGCCAATGTCAGCCCATTTAAAGTGATGGAACCAGCTTGTGGCTGTAACAACCCCATAATTTCCTTGATGGTGGTACTTTTACCGGCACCGTTGAGACCAATCAGTCCCACCAGTTCGCCATCTTTAATTTCAAAATTCAACTCTTTCAACACCGGCAGCTGGCCATAGCCACCGGAAAGATTAGTGATTGTCAATGTCATATTTGTTCCTCCAAATGGGATGAAGGGCTGGCTAAAAAGTTCACACAGCCTACCATCAGTCTACGTGGAAATCTGCTACGCCAAGCTCCCCACCACGTTTTTCGGGAGCCGTTGCGAGAAATAGGTCTTCGCTAAGATTCCCGTTTATTATACCACGCCACAGTTAGGATAATGCAACGCCTTTCAATTGGTCTAAATTAAGTAGCAGGAACTAGATCTTAGAATGGAAAATTGAAATTTTGGAGAAAATGCTGGGCGACCATCAAAAAATCCCGTTTCGATAGTTCGCCAATCACTTTGACATTGCGTCCACCGGCTTCAGTGTGATCCATCGTATAGACTTGCTTTGTGTTGACTTTACTACCTGCTTTCAGTGTCTCCCCATGAACGGGAACCAAATAAGGTGTCTTTTTGGGAGTAGAAGTAATTGGGCAAACAATCATCAAATTAGCCGCCAGCTGATATTCATCGCGGCTGATGACGACTGCTGGCCTTCTTTTTTGAATTTCACTCCCTTTAGCTGGATCGAAATCAACGGTGATAATGCTGCCTTGCTTTAGCTTAGTATTCATCTAGCTCATGCCCCCTTGGTGTAAATTCACGAACTAATTCATCTAGCTCATCATCAATGAATTCTCCGGCTTTGGCATTTGCAAAATAGTCGTTTATTTTCGGAATCAACGTCAAGGCGCCGTCCTCTTCTTTAAAAATATAAAATTCTTGTCCTTCTTGTACGCCAAACTTACTAGCAAGGGTCACCATCACTGCATTTCCTTGTTTTCGGGCTTTCACTGTTTCCATGAAATCAGCTCCTTTGTACACAATATATCACGTAATTACTGTAATTACAAAGTAACGGACCAAAAAGCTGCCACCAGAAACCTCGGCGACAGCTAATAAATTTAAAATTCACTTTTCTCTCAAGTATGTTGCTCCAAGAAATCAAAAATTAGACGGTACATTTCTGGCGACCAAAAATCCCCTTCGTGAGGCGCATCGGTAACTTTAACCAGACTGACTTCTTCACCATTTGCTTGCAACTGCTCAAACATCAACGCTGATTGTTCATAAGGTACCAGTTCATCAGCATCTCCGTGGGCCAATAAAATCGGCACCCTCGCCTGTTGTCCTGCTGCCGATAATCGCAAAGGACTCATGGCTTCAAGCAACGTTCTCGCTACTTCGTCAGATACGTCACCCACCGCTTTCTCCAAAGCAACGATATTGTCCTCTTCCCCTTTGCGTTGATACAATAACGTAAGCAAATCCGTCGGCGGAAAACAAGCCACGCTACAGCAAATCTGGTCATTTTCTTCAGCATATTCGTCGGTGTGGTACTCAGGATTGTCTTGGGTCAAAGCAACTAACAGCGACGTGTTGCCACCAGACGAGGTGCCCCAAAAAGAAATCCGTTCTTTGTCGATGTGATAAGCCGCTGCCTGATGCTTCAAAAAGCGAATCGCCGTCTTGGCATCTGCCAAAAACGCCGGCATCGGATAGCCATCATGGTAATTGCGGTGGGTAATCGTCGCCACCACAAACCCTCGTTGTGCCAGACGAGCCAACTGCGGCAGTTCGTAGTCCCGGTCGGGGAAGGTCCAACCGCTACCTTGCAAAAAAACGACTGCGGGATAAAGCTGGTTGTTGCCTTCTTGCTCTGCCCCCCAAGGCAATAGCAGATCTAGATATAGCCCGCCACCTGCTTTGGAAAAACAAACATCGCGAATCAAGCGGGCACAGCCGGCCAAAGATGGGTTGTTGGGGAGCGTGGTGAAGTTTGACATGAAAAAGCCTCCTATAATTTATACATATAAAATCCGTTCCAAGTTGAAAACGCTATCTAACCGTTTAGTAACATCATAGCACAAGCACGTCCCTTACCAAATAAAAATCTGCTAGTTGTTCTACTGGTGATTGGGTTTTTCCTCTCAAATCTGGTAAACTTGTGCTAAAGTAATGATAGTACCTGACCAAAATCAGGATGAAAAAAGAACCCTATTCAAGGAGCGATTGCCATGACGGATTGTATCTTTTGTAAAATTACTAACGGGGATATCCCTAGCTACAAAGTCTATGAAGATGAGATCGTGTATGCCTTTTTAGACCTCTCACAAGTCACTGCTGGTCATACGCTAGTCGTACCTAAACAACATGTAGATGATATTTTTGAATATGATGAAGAATTGGCAGCTGCCGTCTTTGCTCGCATTCCAAAAATTGCCCGGGCGCTGGAAAAAGCCTTTCCTGATGCCAAGGGAATGAATATCATCAACAACAATAAAGAATTGGCTTATCAATCAGTCTTCCATAGCCATATCCATCTGATTCCTCGCTATTCCCAAGAGGATGATTTTTCGATTCATTTCGGTGATCATAGCCAACAATATAGCCCTGCTGAAATGCAAAAAATTGCTGATACGATTCAGGCGGCCTTTTAAAAGATTGCCACTTAATAAAGAAAAATGAGGTGACGTCATGATCAAAAACTTTATCAAAGGTTTGCTGTTTGGTTCCGTATTAGGGGGGGCCCTGGGTCTACTTTTTGCTCCACGTAGCGGCAATGACACACGTCGGAAGCTATCCTTGAGCTTAGAGGAAGCCACTCGAACCCAAGAAGACCTCAATCGTAGCCTGCAACGCTTTACCAACAGCGCCAAAGAAACCCAAACGCTAGTCACAAAAATGATTCCCGAATTAATGACTGGCCTACAAAAAGATATCGAGGCGTTTCAATTTCAGGCCGAGCCGCGTATCGAACGAATTCAAAAACAAGCGGAAGTCCTCAATGAGCATATTGCTCAATTCGAAACAGCCAAAAAACACGAATGATTTTAAGAAAACCTATAAATCAAGGGGAAACTGTGAATTTTCTTGGAAACATCACAGCGCCCCTTTTTTTTGAAAACAAAAATGTGGTATGATAGACCATGTGAAAATAAATGACCTACAGGAGTGCAACGACGAATATGAAAAAGAAATTTATTACCGCTGCCATCAGCGCTGTAACGCTATTGAGTTTGGCGGCTTGCTCATCTAGCGCCACTGATGACAAAATCGCAACGATGAAAGGTTCCACCATCACGGTTTCTGATTTTTATGACAAAGTAAAAACGTCAGATGAAAGCAAACAATCCGTCGCTCAAATGATTATCTACAAAGTCTTCACGGAAGCTTATGGAGATAAAGTAACTGAAAAAGAAATCAACAAAGAATTCAATGCTTCTAAAAAATCTCTCGGCGACAACTTTGCTGCTGCTTTGAAGTCTAGCAATATGACGGAAAAAAGCTACAAAGAATTAATCAAGCAAAACTTGGCTTTCCAAAAAGGTATGGAAGCTCACGTTGACTTGACGGATGAAGATATCAAAACGGCTTGGGATAACTTCCACCCAGAAGTTGAAGTCCAATTGATGACAGCCGCTTCTGAAGACGATGCCAAAGCCTTGTTAAAAGAAGTCAAAAAAGACGATGCCGACTTTGCCAAAATTGCCAAAGAAAACGATAAAAACACCGACACGACTTATAAAGAAGACGGTGGCACAGCCAAATTTGACTCTCAATCTTCTAACCTTTCCGCAGCTGTCCAACAAGCCATTTACAAATTGAAAGATGGCGAAATCTCGGATGTCATCACTGATACCACTTACGATTCTTCTTATCAAATGGTAACGACTTACTATGTTGTCAAAATGGTGAAAAACACACCAAAAGGCAACGATATGGACAAATACAAAGATGAATTGAAGGAAATCGCCACTGCTACTTACACCCAAGATAGCACTTTCCAAAATAAAGTCATCGGCGAAGAATTGAAAAAAGCCAATGTGAAGATTAAAGACGATACCTTCGCAGACGTCTTGAGCACTTACATCGATGCCGCTGAAAGCACATCGACTACTGAAAGTTCAACAGCCGAATCTACAGAAGAAACTAAAGCTAGCTCAACTGCTGAAACGGAATCTTCTGCTGCTGAATCAACTACAGAAAGCTCGGTAGCTGAATCCACTACTGAATCTTCTAAGTAAAAACTTCAGCAATAAAGCAATTATCCCCCCTATCCTAGCTGATCCGCTTGATAGGGGGGATTTTTCTATTTATTCTTTTGCAGTTTTTAGATGATCTGTGCGCACGCGATTATAAGCCATCTTCTTAGCAATGGCTTCACCCAGATCAATCTCCAAGATTTCAGCAAGTCCTAATAGATAAATAGCTACGTCCGCTAACTCATCTGCGGTTGCTTCACGACTTTTCTTTCGATAGGCTTCCCAGGCTTCATGAACCTCGCCGTATAGCAACAAAAACTCCAAGTCGACATCGGTAACGTTAAACTGATGCTCCAGTTTATTTTGATAAACCGCTTTTTGCATGGCTTTGGTATCCATAACGATGGCCTCAGACATTTTTTGGTACATAGAAACTACGATTGTCCATACCAAAGATCCGGTCCGTGTACTCGCCTGGTGTCGTTTGGCGAATCGAAGTCAACATCATCTGCATGGAAGCATCCATGTTATCAATCTGATGCAAAATCTCCGCTTCCATAATTCGTGGCCGCACAGGAGAACCATATTCTAGCAACCCATGGTGAGATAAGACCATATGCCGCAAGACCACGATATCTTCTTCTTGATCATCAAATTTCAGTGCGATACACGCCTTGGTGATTTCCTCATCCACCAAGACTAAATGACCGATGAGATTGCCAGTGACGGTATACTCTGTCGCCATCGGACCTGTAAGCTCCAATACTTTGCCCAAATCGTGAATGATAATGCCAGCATACAACAATGACGCGTTCAGCTCTGGGTAGGCCTTGGCGATGGCTTTTCCTAAACGCAACATCGACACCGTATGATAAGCCAAGCCATTCGCAAAGGCATGGTGATTGCGTTTGGCTGCTGGAAATTCAAAAAACTCTTTTTGATACTTGTTTAGTAAGAAACGGACAATCCGATTCCAATGAGGATTGATGATTTCAAAAAGGGTCTGATTGATTTCTTCTTCCATTTCCTCTCGTTTGAGGGGGGCCCGTTCCATATACATAGTGGCATCAGAAGGCTCGTCGATTTTTGCCAAGCGCAAATGCATGATTTTAACTTGGGGTTGTCCGTTATAAACTTCTCGTTTTCCCTGCAAAGCAATCACCTTACCGGGTTCAAAACGCGCGATTTCCTCTTCCGATGCATCCCAAAACTTGCCGTCTACGGTACCTGTCGTATCTTGAAAGGTAAAGGCGATAAACTTTTTACCATTTTTCGCCAAACGAACATCGGCATTTTTGATTAAATAATAGCCTTGAAATTCCTGATCCACTTGCATTTCGCGAATCTTCGTCATAATCTTCACTCCTTATAATAACCAACAGTCTTTGGTGATGGCCAACGCCTTCCCTTAAGCTAGCTGCAATCACCTTACCTAGCCAACCTGTCGCAAGTCTACCACCGGTTGTTGCAGTTCTTGATAATAGCTTACCATTTCTTGATCAGAAGACAAACAGATCACCTGATAATTTTCACTAAAGTGGGCTAACAGGCGGGCCAGTTGCTTTTTCCGTTGGCTGTCATAGTTAAGCCAGCCATCATCGATAATCACTGGAGTCAGCTGACGGTTTTTCTGTAGTTGCAAATAACCAAAACGAATCGCCATAATCACTTGATCTTTTGTCCCAGTGGAAAGCTCGTGAATCGATAAGCGCGCATGGTTCACGCCTTCAACGGTTAAGAACCCTTCACTAAATCCTAATTGATCGTAACGCCCGGCTGTCAAAATTTCCAAATACTGCCCCGCTACTTGCAAGAGTTGGGGGAGCTGTTGTTGGGACAAGTCGGTGGCTAAGTCTGTCAAAGTCGCCTGCGCCGTTTTTTTACCGCCCCATTCCACTAGCTCTGCAAACAAGCCGGTCTCCAGTTGCGCTTGTTGTTGCCGCAATTCATCAAGAGTGCCATCTTTTTGTAAGACTTCTAGCTCCAATCGTTGCCGCTGGACGGTCTCCATCAATGTCCCCTCTTCTTGTTGTAACTGGCGGACGTGTTGCTGATTAGTCGCTGTGGCTTGGTTGAGTTCTTGATAAGTGGGCCGATTGGGATACAGGGGTCCGATCGTTTTCGTCAACTCTTCCAGACGCTGTTGCTGACTTTCTGTTTGTTGTACCTGTTGCAAGCGCTGGGGAATCTCTCCTAGACTAGCCGTATCCGTAGCCACCAGTATAGCTTCAGCTTTTTCTGATAAACGGCTTTGCTGAGCTACCAATTTTTGCCGCTGATCCGCCAAAAGGGTGGTCTGTTGTTGGCTGTGAAGTTGTTTTTGTCGACTCATTTTCTGATCAAACTGTTGCAAATATTCAAAACGGGCCAACAAATCCAACTCAGCCAGTGGCAACCAATTGCTAGAAAAATCAAAGCTAGCCGCCATCTCGCCATATGCTTGATCTGTTTTTTGTAGTGATGCTGTGACTGTTTCCAACTCTTGCAACAGCTTTTGGTACTGTTGATAGTCCTGTTGATAACTGAAAGGATCTTGCAAGATTTTCTCTGGGTCCTTCATCGGTAAGAGCTGGTTAAGCTGCTGGACCTGTTGTGTTTGCCGACTTTGTAAAGCTGTCAATAACGCGTCGTTTTCCTGAATAGGATCTTTCAGAGGGGCTGCTGGACTTCCAGCGGTTTGTTTGTGGGCAATCGGTGGTGGCCCATCTTCTGCCTTCAGCACCTCCTGCAAGGCTTGTTGCTGACGCTTATGGTAATAAAGCCAACTTCCCGCGAGTCCACAAATAATCGCCAGCACACCAAACAAAGCCTTTTGATTAGGAAAAATCAAAATTCCCGCCAATAAAAACAGCAAAGCGGCTCCGATGGAAAGACTCAGTGGTGTCAAAGAAAGCCCCCTCGCCCCTCGCTGATACGCTAGACGTGACCGTGCGGGAGCGTCCACAGTAACCTCACCGTCAGCCGCTTCCGCCCCAAGTTCTGGCTGAGTGGCCAACCATTCCTGTCGCAACTGAGCGCGACTGATTTCAGCCTGTGTCGTTTGCAAGTCGGTTACTAGCTGATCCAAAGCGGACAAATCTACCTCGGTTGCGGCATCCACTTGCCAGCCATAACTTTCTTCTAATGCCGCCACACTATCCAATAAGTCTTGCTGCCGCTGCAAGTCCTGTTGGAACCCATCTGTCAAACGGACGCCTGCGACTTGTTTTTTTAGCAAGTCTTTGATGAGCTGCTCATGTTGTAAATAAAATTCATACTGAGGCGTCACAACCTCGGCTTCTTTGGCTTGATGGTAATCCTGATCCACCACTGCCAATTGCTGAGTTAAGCCTTGGTATTCTTGATAGAGTTCTTGCAGTTGCCGTTGTTGCGCCCCTGTCAAAGGACCACCGGCAGTGCTTTGTCCCTCTTCTTTTTGCAAAAGATGCTGTAGTTGCTGCCACTCTTCATAGCGATCCCAATGCAAGGCTTGTTCTTTTAAGCGCAATTGCTCTTTTTGGGCTTGTTGTAATTGTTTACGAAGACTTTGGAGCTGTTCTTGGGCTTGTTTTTGTTGGCTGAAGCGCTGTTGGACGGTGGCTTCCAGCGCTTCTTTTTCCCGAATTTGTTGGTTTAGCTGCTTCCATTGAACCAATTGCTCATTGACCGGCAGCCGCTGTCCCCGTGGTTTGAAGCGGCGTTGGTTATCATTTTGATACCTTTGACTAGTGGCCATCAACTGACGACTCCCCGTAATCCCCAAAGAAACTAGCGCCTGTTGCAATTCGTTTTCTTGCAGGTGCTCCAATTGTGAAAGCTGTTCCTGTTGAAAGGTAAAGACCTCAGTAAACAGCTGTGGTGTCAAGCCTTTCAACAGCTGCTTCAACAGCTTTTCATCCCCGGTGGTATCCCCAATAACCACTTTGGCTCGTCCGCGATCCACTTGTTTATAGCGTTCAATCAACACCTCACCATAGCCGGGCACTGTTAGCCAGAGCTTTCCTCCAAAGGCTGCCCCGTCTTTTGGCGTATAGTCCTTTTGCCGTCCTCGTCTAGCGGGAAAGCCAAATAACATGGTTTGAATAAACTGATACAACGTGGATTTGCCGATTTCATTGGGGCCAAATAATAACTGATTGCCCGCCTCAAAGGTAAATTCTTTTTGGCGGTAGCCACCAAAACCGACAATGACACATTTGACTAACTTCATGGCTGCCCCTCCTCCAAAGTGAAATCTGCTGCTAACTGAGACCAGGCCTGCTGCAAGACCATTTCCTGGTATTCCGGATGCTGGCGCAACAACAAACCAGCGATGGGGTGATCCAGCAAGTCTGCCACTAATTCTTGAAAGACTTCTTGATTTTGGTAGACCGCCAAATGCTCGGTAGTCAGTGTTGCATCTAAACTGGGCTTGGTGGTTTCCTCTTCTTGCGCTACCACAGTCAAAGCCGCAATTTGCACAGCTGCGGTTGAAGTTCGTTGCTCATTGAGATACTGTTGCAACTCGCCATTGGTTAAAGCATTCATGGTTTGACGGTCAAATGCACCACCGACAATTTTGAGTTCCACCAAAGTCTCCTTTTCGCTGTCAAGTTCCGCCAATACTTCCTCCAAAGCCCGCAACAGTTGTTTTTGCTCCTGCATCCCGGTAGCAGGGACTGTTACTTGCTGCCAAAACACGCCTGCCACTGGCACTTGTTCTAGCTGGCAATCTCCCGGTGTCAACTCGACATAAGTGACATAGCCCCCTGTCGTCTCTTTACGAGTATGAGGCTGTGGCGTTCCTGGATAAACGATGGGCGGCTGCTGACTCAGCAGCGTTGGCACATGAATATGTCCCAGCGCCCAATAATCGTAGCCTAAATCCTTCATCCGCCCCACAGAAAAAGGGGCATACTCCTGCCCTTGAGGATCCCCGTGGTACATGCCAATCATGTAATCCACCGCCCCCCGAGGAGGAAAACGCTCCAGCAAATCTCCAGTCAAATGGGGTGTCAAATAACTAAAGCCTGCCACCTGATAGCCCTCGCCACTAGCTGTTTCACCAGTAAAACTAGTCACCTGATCACTTTTGAAGAGGTGCACATTTTCTGGAAAGCTAAACCAATATCGTTTTTCATCGAAATAATCGTGATTCCCAAAACACAAATAAACTGGAATCTGCGCCGCTTCCAGCTGTCGCAACGCCGTCATCAACGCCCCTTGCGCTTTTAAGGAAGAACGGGCCTGGTGAAAGGTATCTCCTGCCAACAACACAAAATCCACTTGACGGGTCACAGCTGCTGCCACGATATTGGTCAACATCGTTTGGTTCGCCGTCAGTAATCTCTTCGTCGCTGATTCGGATATTCCTTTGACTCCCTCAAAGCTCCGATCAAAATGCAGATCTGCCCCATGAATAAAGCGCAACATGTCCTCTCCTCATTTCCTCAAGGTGTTTTCAAGACCCTCGAAAGTTTCTTTTATTCTACCATTTTCCACCTCGGCCGTCAGCAATATGCGAAAATTTGTTCCCATCAAATATAGAGAACTGGCAATGATAAATTGTGAAGGAGCGTTTGATCAGATTGTGGTTCTTAAGATGCTGCGTGACTTTTACTTAGAGTTATGGTGTATGCACCTACTCAAAGTTTGAAGGCGCAAGGTCAAGCTAACGAGGCATCTGGGCATACAGTTCAGTTCATCTGACCAAAGACCGTTAAGATGAGCTAGTAAAACCAATCAGTACTATACTTGAAGGCCAATAAAAAAGCCCCTACCACAAAGGCAGAGGCGTAAAACAAATTAGGCTTCCGGATTGTACAATTCCCGGATAGGACCTGTGATGATGCGGTTCAAATCATCCAAGACCGTGCTGAAAGCTTGTTCTCTTTGCATCAATTGACCAATTAATTCTTCTTTTTGAATCTTACCAGTCATTTCTTGCGCGGCAGCAGCATCTTCTTCTGAGATTTCTTCTCCCGCCATCATTTTTTGATGGAGGCTTTGTTGCAAGCCTTGAAATTCTTTAAACAAGCCGTATGCTTCTTCATTTTCTTTCAAACGATCAAATGATTCTTTCAAGTCACCAAATTGTTGTGATTCGCGGATTTCTTTTTCTAATTGGTTTGCGGTATCGTAAATATTTGCCATGATTGTCCCTCGCTTTATAAAAGATACTTCTATTGTAGCACGAACGATAACAAAAAACAGAGACTAATATCAGATTTGCATTAGTTTTATGGTCCTTTTGTTAGACTCTTAAAAAACAACCGCTAGTCGGTGCTGGCACGACTAGCGGCTGTCTATGTTCATTCGGTTAATTTCCGTTAATCTTGTCCCAGATCCCACCAAAAATTTCTTTGGTGCTTTCTTTGAGTTTGTGACCGAAATCAGAGAGACCTTCTTTGGCCTTCTCACCGAAATCTTCCACTTGTTTTTGCCAATCCGCTTTTTCTTGTTCGGCTTGGTATTCTTCGTAATCTTCTGTTTTGACGACTTTACCTTCTGTTTCGTAAGCATTGACTACTGGAAAGGCTGTCTGTTTCACATAAGGCAACACGTTGGCTGCGACGTTGCGGAAGACTTGCCCTACCCCTTGACCAGCTGAGCTTGTCAGGTAGTGATCCTTACTAGTTTTTTCGAACCCATACCAGCTAGCAATCACGACATTTGGCGTATAACCAATAATCCACTGGTCATTGACTAGTTGTGCATCAAAATTGGTTTCTGTGGTCCCGGTCTTCCCGGCTAAGGTATAGCCAGGATTTGCGTAAACCGCACTCCCGTTAGTATAAGTCCCCAGTAGCATGCTGGTCATTTCATTAGCGGTATCTTTGGAAATAACTCGTTTGCCTTTTGTGGTATTGTCCACCACTACAACACCTTGCGCATCCACGATTTTCCGGATTAGATGAGGTTTGTAATAGGTACCGCCATTGGCAAAGACGCCATATGCGGCTGCCATAGTCATCGGCGACTCCCCTTTTTCTAGCCCACCTAAACCGACACCGCCGTAGTACTTGTCTTTATCGCTTAAGGAAAGACCAAATTCTTTGGTCTTGTTAAAGCCTTTATCAATGCCGATTTCATGAAGCAACCAAACTGCTGGCACATTCAGACTATTGGCTAACGCTTGGTACATCGGAACTTCGCCAGATTCGGAATACGTCCCGCTGTAGTTTTTCACATCATAGAAGTCCAGTTTCTCATCTTTCAAGATGCTATCAGGCTTATAGCCGGCTTCCAAAGCTGGTGTATAGACCCCAATCGGTTTTATCGTCGAACCCGGAGAGCGACGCATTTGCGTGGCAAAATTAAAGCCCCGATACGTATGCTCCCCGCGCCGGCCTACCAAGGCTTGGATCCCACCAGTATTGGGATCAATAGCGATAGATGCTGATTGTGGTTTTTCGCCATCCGCAGTGGCTGGATCTGGGAAGACTCCCTCTTGTTGGTACGTATTTTCCATTTCTGCTTGCATATTTTGATCCAAGGTGGTGTAAATCTGATAGCCTTTGTTCAAGAGGTCGCCTTCATCAATATCGTATTCATTTACAGCTTCATCAATAACTGCATCATAGAAGAAAGGATATTTGTACCCTTTATCCGTCTGGGCATAGCCATCGTAAACCAGATCCCCAATATTGACACTAGCGGATTGTTTTTCCTCGTCGGCGGTGATTTTGCCGGTTTCAGCCATCACCGACAAAACAGTATCCTTACGCTTATTCGCTAACTCCACATTGTCAATAGGATTGTAAAGACTAGGTCCTTTCAACATCCCCACCAACGTCGCAGCTTGGCTCAAGGTGACTTCAGAAGCATTGACACCGAAGTATTTCAACGCCGCATCTTGCATCCCCCAAACCCCACTCCCCATAAAGGAATTATTTAAATACATTTCCAAAATCTGGTCTTTGGAGTACTGTTTTTCGATTTCAATCGCTAAAAATAATTCTTTGGCTTTCCGACTAAAGGTTTGATCCAACGTCAGATACGCATTCTTGGCCAACTGCTGGGTGATGGTGGATCCCCCGCCGCCTGAAGTATTGCCGTTTTTCAATACCCGTAAAGCCGCCCGGGCAATCCCTTTAATATCAAAGCCATGATGCTCATAAAAATTCCGATCTTCCGTGGCAATGACGCCATTGACGATATACGGTGACATCTCATCGATGGAAACATACGTCCCTTTTTGGGCTAATAATTTCCCCGACTCTTCATCCTTGCCATCATAAACCACCGTACTGGCCTTCATGGACGCTTCGAGGCTCTCCACATTGACGGTTTTCGATAAATAAAATAAATAGCTAGAAGTAATCAACACGCCGATTAGCGCAAACAAAATGATGATTTTATTGACATGATATTGTTTCCAAATCCGTCTGCGGGAACGATGGAAACGTACTAAATAAGGCTTTAGCCAGTGCCAAAAACTCACAAGTTGATTCTTGAGTTTGGCCCAAATAGTGGCGAAGTTCATAGCCTGCCCCTTTCTCGAAATAAATTTTGCTGGTCAGCAAAGCAGCCCATAAAAGTAAAATAATAGCAAAATGGCTGTTTGCCAAGTGTAGCACGATTGTTTCACTGTCACATAGGACTTTAGTCTGATGATGCATCCTTTGTGAATTTTTTCTCGTGAAAATCGCTTATACAGGCTATTTTAGCATCTATCCCTCGTGAAATCGTAACTTTTTCCTTAAATAACTCTTAAAAATGCTATACTTTTTCTGAAGCAACCAATGCCAAGCAAGAAAGGAAGCCTCTATGAACTATACCATCCAATTACCCGCTAGCCAAAAGCCGCTATCACTAGCAGATCTACTAGAAAAACAGTGGCTCGTTCCCCGCAAAGTCCGGCATCTTTTACGCATGCGAAAAAACTGTCTGGTCAATGGAGCTGTTGCCGAGTTTCATCAGATCGTTCAAGCCGGCGATACGCTTACCGTGATTTTGGAAGAAGCGGATTACAACTATCAGCCTCTTCAACTAGGTCAAGCCAAAAATGTTAAGGTACTCTATGAAGATAGCCACCTGATCGTAGTAGACAAACCCGCCGGCATCAAAACCCATCCCAATGAGCCTGGGGAAAAAGGCACCTTGATGAACGATTTAGCCGCTTATCTGGCTCCTAGCCAAAGTCGTCCTTACGTGGTACATCGCCTAGATCAAGAGACTTCCGGCACGCTTTTATTTGCCAAAAATCCACTGGTCTTGCCTCTATTAAGCCGTCTTTTAGAAGAAAAACAGATCTATCGCCGCTACCAAGCACTGGTAAAAGGTGAAATCAGTCGCGATCTCACCATCACCAAAAAAATCGGCCGGGATCGTCATGATCGCCGCAAACGAGTAATCGATCCCCGAGGTGGACAGATTGCTGTGACCCATGCGGAAGTCTTCAGCCACACTCCCAAGGAAAGTCGCATTTTTTGCATTTTGGAAACTGGGCGCACCCATCAGATTCGCGTCCATCTCGCAGCCCTTGGACACCCCATCATTGGCGATCCCCTATACGGCAAACAAACTGCCCCACGCCTAATGCTCCACGCGTATCAGATGAGCTTGAAACATCCCTTCACGGAAGAAACCATCGAAATCACAGCAAACCCGGGATTGTGGTGATGCTAGGGACATTCGTGAGGGGAGTTTGTGCTGTTTGAGACCTTGCCTAGGATGACAAGTCCGTTTTATGGCGAGCTGCTTTTACTCGTAACCAGTATCTTATCTTTGTCCATGAATAATCAAGCAGATACATCCTCTCTCACACTTCTCTTCCTCATGAAAATTTGCAGCCTAAAAACAAAAAAACTATGACCCGCATCTTATCGCAGGTCATAGTTTTTTGTTTTTAGGCTTCAGCCAAGGCGTCTGCAGCTAACAAAAGACAGCCGATAATGCCGCTTTCGTTTGGCAATGCCCAGCGTACGATGTATTCGCTGGCACTTGGTGTTTCCATGTAGCCGTTCATTTGAGCGACAAATTGTTGGCGAATTTTCAACAAGAGGTGGTCTTGATTCATCACACCACCACCTAAAATCATCATTTCTGGTGCAAATGTCAAGGCGTAGGTCATCAAGGCTTGCCCGATGTAGTAGGCTTGAATATCCCACACTGGGTGATCTTCTGGTAAGTCTTGCCCTTTAATCCCGGTGCGGGCTTCCAATGATGGCCCAGCAGCTAGGCCTTCCAAGCAATCTTTATGGAAGGGACAAGTGCCTTCATAGTCATCATCTGGATGGCGTTTTACATGGATATGCCCCGTTTCTGGATGGCTGATGCCCGAGAAAACTTTGCCATCGATGACGACACCACCACCGATACCTGTACCCACGGTCAAATACAGACAACTTTTCTTCCCTTGGGCCGCACCTTTTTTCAGTTCGCCATAAGCTGCCGCATTGACGTCTGTGGTCCAAGCAAAAGGAATGGTCGGATAATGTTCTTTCATATTGCCAAGAAAATCGTATTGCGCCCAACCTTTTTTAGGCGTTGCTAAAACATAGCCATAACTATCTTTAGCAGGATCAATCCCAATCGGACCAAAAGAGCCAATCCCCATCGCTACGATTTCGAATTGGTCAAAAAAGGCGAAAACCTGGTCCAACGTCTCTTCTGGAGTCGTCGTAGGAATACTCGTTTTTTCCAAAATGTTGAAATTTTCATCACTAATAGCGCAGACAAATTTTGTCCCGCCGGCTTCAATACCGCCATAATAAGCCATCGTGTCACACTCACTTTCCCTTATTAGTCAGCTGTCGAATTGTCTGGCAGCCTTACCACAGCACCCCAACCATTTCCCATTGCGATCAGAAATGATCGGGGCAAACGATCAGGCATTATTGGACAATCCCGATGGTCCGAATCTCATAAGGCGCTAAGTTTTCTGCCACCGTTTCAGCTTGTTTTTCTTCCAATAAGTTTAGCAGATGGAGAGCTTTGGCACCATCCTTCTTCACGGCAAATTTTTCCGGTTCGTCAGCCAAGTTGTAGCCTCGCAAAATTAATTGGTTATCTGCCCAACGGCGTTTCAAAGCAGTGATTGCAAAATTGTCTGCAGCGACCGTCACATAAGTCTGAGCTGTCGGTAAGTTACCAGCATGCAGTTTTGTTTGGCTAGCTAACAATGGCACTTGCAGGGCTTGAGCTTGTTTGTAAGTTTCGTAGCGTGTTGCCGGGGCCCCATGGATGACGATGCCGTAGTTGAAGGTATGTTGACCCAAACATTGGGCTTCTGGTGTCGGGAACCAACCCCAGTCACCTAACTCACCCACACAGCGCAACAAAGTCAAAGTAATGGTATCTTCCACAATTTCGTACTCATTCAACCCAAAGTTGTTAACCGTCACACCAAAATCAGCGTCATGCAAATTAACAAACGCATGTTGGTGTTGCGGATTTGTCGGATTTTCCCAATGACTAGAAGGTTGATTTGGTCGCGTCACCGCTTCAAAAATACTATCTGCTTCGTGGGTTGCTACCGCTAAAGTAGTTGGGAATAACGCCCGTAGACGATGGTCTTTGGCTTGGTTATCCACCGTTGTCGCAAATTGTAAATCCCCACGTTGTCGTTGGATGGTGATCAATGTTTCAATCGTGAAAGGAATCAAGTTTTCAGAACGGCCAGCTTTGCGAGAACGGAATTCCATAACTGCCCGTTGTTCTTCTTCTAGCAAGGCATCCGCTGAAGCAGGAATCATCATTTGGTGAGTCACTTTGACAACACCTTTTAACCGGTTGTTTTCCATGACTTCCACTGTGTATGGAAAGTCAGTAGACAAGATAGCTTGGTCCCCTACTGGTGATTTGAAGATGTATTCATTGGCGATGTCTCCCATATCTTCAAAAACAAGCAAATGATCCAATTGTTTATTCAACGCTTTGTTAAACAATGACAAGGAGCCGTCTGCTTGGATTTCCGCTTTGATCCAGTCGTTTTCTAAGACCCGTCCATCAGGAGAAACGAGGCCGCCCTCAGTCGTCGGTGCCGCCCCTGCTACCAAGGCAAAGGTTTCCCAACTAAAAGGTGCCATGTCCGCAACTTCGACTTCTACCATCACAGACCGTTCCATATAAGGAATCCGGAAACGATCTTTTGGTAAATCGTAGTCAAAATGCACGTCTTCTGAACTGATGTTAGCTGCCACCACGTCACCGGCAGCATTTACCACATGATAAGTTCCCGCTGGTCGTTCTTGCAGTTCTTTGTACAGATTTTGTGGCACACCTTGAGCGAAAGTTTTCCGTTCCAGTTCGACTTCCAAAGTAGCCAAGCCACTGCGAGTCGCGCCACTGGTATTGAAGACGACGAAAGGTTTACTGTCGGTAGGAAAAGCTGACGTATCGATGGCACTTGTCAAAGCAGCCAATGCTTCATCTGCGACATATTTGCCGACTTCATTGGCTTTTTCAAATCGGGGCATCATTTCCCGATGGACTTCATCCACGGAACAGCCACAAATACTATCATGGGGATGATTTTGCATCAAGGTTTTCCAAGCGTAGTCCAGCTGGTCGTGCGGGTAGGTCCCCGTCACTTCATAGGCCATCGCCGCCAAAGGTTCTGCGATATTTTCCAATTGACGAGAAACCCGCGTGTTCCACTGTTTCAAGTAGACACGAGCCGAAGCCGTATTGGCCAAGGTATACCAACCATCTGTCTCTTGACTGGTCAGCTCCCCTTTCATCGTTCCTAAATCAGTTGGCAAATCTTTTTCCACAGCTTCTAAATACTCAGTAAAGTTTGAATGAACAAATTCATACTCAGGGAAAAGTTGGTTAGCTAGTGCAATGGCTTTGCTGAGATCTTTTTGGACCGGCTGATGGTCAACGCCGTTCATCATCAACAAATTACCAGTGGAGGCAAATTTTTCAGCATCTGCTAATTTTTGTTTCCAAAATACTTTTGCGGCTTCTTCTTCCGCAGGGATTTCATTACCATTGGAATACCAATTGGCAAACAACAAGCCAAAGATCCGACTCTTATCTGGTCCTTCCCAGTACATTTCCGAGTATTGCGAAGTGAAATTATCATCTGCCAATACTTCATTATCAAAGCCAATTGGTTTCACTCCTCGGCCGTATGCCGCAGCTGGCAAGTTGGCTTGGAGCATCATTTGTGGCGTTTGACCCATATTGCCAAAGGTATCCGGGAAATAGCCCAAAGCTACCGGTGTCCCCCACTTCAGGGATTCTTTGTGACCGATTAGCATATTACGGGTATTGGATTCGGAGCTAGTCAAAAAGTCATCTTGTAAAATGTAGAAAGGTCCGATTTGTAATTTTCCAGCTGTGATGGCTTGTTGCACGGCTTCGCGTTTTTCTGGACGGACTTGCAAATAGTCATCCAAAATGATGGTCTGACCATCTAAATGGAAGCTGTTGAAATCAGGATCGGTTTCAAACAACTCCAACAAATCATCCATTAGTTCTACTAAACGCATATGGTGTTGTTCATATGCCAGATACCATTCCCGGTCCCAGTGACTGTGGGAAATGATAAATACTTTTTTCTTCGTCATCGTAATTCTCCTTACTATCTAATCCGGGACCCAGCTTCACAAAACTGGGACCCGCTGGCGATATGCTAGCTATTTGCTTATTTTTCCACGCAAATATCGAAGTAATCCATCACCAATTCACAAAACATCATGTTGGCCCAAGAGAACCATTCCCGTGTGTATTGGTTTGGATCTTCTACGTCAAACCCTTCATGCATCAAATGCGTGCCGGCATCCGTGGCGACTAATTGGTTCAAGATCCGTTCTTTTTCAGCTTTGTCAGCTGTCGTCATGCCTTCCATCGCCATCGCAATCGGCCAGACATAGTTTTCCGGCGTATGAGAAGAACCGATCCCTTTAGCGAAGGTTCCTTCATAATAAAATGGATTTTCTTTGCTCAATAAGGTCTTACGAGTACGCAAGTAGCGTTCATCGTGAATGTCCCCGTAGCCAAGGTATGGTGCGGAGATCAAGTTTGGCACGTTACTGTCATCTTGGATGGTAGCATTGCCCAAGCCATCCACTTCATAAGCATAGATATCTTCGCCAGCAGCATTCGTCGTGCGACCATGGGCTTCGATACCGGCTTCGATTTCAGCTTTTAACTTGCTAGCGGTGGCCACAATTTCAGAATCAGACAATACCTTCGTGAAGATTTCTTCGATGTAGCCGAGAGCGACTACCGCAAACATATTGGAAGGTACCAAATATCCATAGATACAGCGGTCATCAGACGGACGGAAACCTGACCAAGTCATGCCACAAGGAGCCACTTCAGCACCGCGACCTTCGTTAATCAAAGTATCTTCTTCCCGCCAAGTATCCCGAACAAAGGTATATGGCGATTGGTTATGATCTTGTTCCGTCGTGAAAACCTGCAAGATTTTTTTGACCCCTGCGACAAAATCTTCATTAAATTGATCTGTACGACCAGTATTTTTGTATAACAAGTAAGCCAATTGCACAGGATAACACAAGGAATCGATTTCATATTTCCGTTCCCAAATCCAACCATTCATTTCAGTATGATCATCTTGATGACCCGCGCCATTGTCTGCTTCATTAAACGCATTGGCATAAGGATCGATATTAATGTAGAAAAATTGTTTTTTTACAAGGCCCGAAATCATCGCTGCCAAGTCTTCATCTTCTTTAGCAATCACCAGATAAGGGCGAACTTGCGCCGTGGAATCCCGCAACCACATTGCTGGAATATCCCCAGTCAAAAGGAAAGTCGTGCCATCCTCGTGACGTTTCACCGTAGTTAAAAGCGTATTGGCAAAAGCCGCATTAAAGTTCACTGCCCAATCGGCATGTGCCTCGCCACATTTTTTAGTTATTTCATCCATAAAGTGTTGCACTGATGTTGGTATGTCTTTATAAGCCATTTCGGTACTCCTTCACTAATTTGATATATCAATACAAGGTGATTATAACAGGTTCCGCCAATTTGTCCACGCTTTCAAATGAAATTCTAATGTTTTTTTCGACATAAACTATGCTATGATACTTTCATGATATATCATTTAATGAAAGGAGCCTTTTCATGACCCAACCTTTATATATGAAAATCATGACGGAGCTACGAGAACAGATCCTAGGTGGCCTTTTAGATACTGGGGCGAAGTTGCCTACTGAAAAGGAATTATCGGAAAAATACCAAGTTTCTCGCATCACCTCCAAGCGGGCCTTGACGGAATTGGAGCAAGAAGGTCTGATTTATCGTATTCGCGGCAAGGGAAGTTTTGTCAAAAGTCTCGTTTCCAAAAAAGCTTCCCCGACGGCCACCCGCCGACTGCTCTTCATCTTACCTTTTGTTACGGACTTTTCTGTGGGCAATTTTCACGAAGGCTTAAACCCAGTAGTGGCGGAAAGCCAATACGAAGTCATGACCGTTGATATGGATTTTTTGGCCAATAAAACCGCTGATGAAATTATGGCAGAATTTGATGGTTTAATTTATTACGTGGATGATATGGACCAATACCTCGACTTGTTACTGGAACTTTCTTTAAGCCAGTACCCAGTGATTTTATTAGATAAAAAACTATATGATTTGCCGTATCCCACCGTTCTTTCGGATAACGTCGATGGCGGCCGTCAAGCTACCCAAGCCTTAATCGATGACGGGCATCAACAGATTGCTTATATCTTTGGCGAACGGGTCCATCCCCAATCAGTGCGGCAGCGGTATTTTGGCTACCTGCAAACCTTAAAGGCCGCGAACTTAACCTTCCACACAGCAATGAATGATCAAACCGCCACGATTCATAGCTTATCTGACTACTTGGCCGCCAACCCAGCAGTCACTGCTTTGATTTGTGAAAACGACCTGGTGGCCATCGCTGCCATGCGTCAACTGCGGCAGTTGGGTAAAAACGTCCCAGAAGACTATTCCGTTATCGGTTTTGATGATATCCAAGCCGCGGCTTTAGTGGATCCCCCGCTGACCACCATCGCCCAAAATTTCAAAGAACTAGGAGCCACAGCCGGCCGGGCCTTGCTACGACAGCTCCAGTCCAACACACTACCAGTGGATGCTGCCATCCCCGTCCGATTAGTCAAACGGCAGTCCACTAGCTTCCTATCCCGTCCTGACCGGTAAAACCGGCAGCTAATAAAACCGCTTTGACTCCCAAAAAAGTCAAGGCTAAACCTAGACAAGAGGAGATTCAAACATGCACACACAAATGATCGACACCCGTTTTGGAACTGCCAATCAATACAGCTTTTCCCATGGCAACTGCTTGCCTTATACTGGGGTTCCTTTTGGCATGAACTACTTCGCACCTCAAACAACTGATCAAAAAGGTAGCTGGTGGTTTCATCCAGAAGACCGCACTTTCCAAGGCTACCGTTTGACCCACCAACCCAGTCCTTGGATGGGAGATTACAGTCGTCTTTTGCTGACGCCAGTCAGTGGGACCCTTTCTGAGATGACTCTTGGTGCTGCTCAAAGTTCCTATCGCCCTGAGGAGGCCACTTTCGAACCTACGCAGTTGGTCATCACTCAACTACGCTACCAAGCAACTTCGCGGTTGATTCCCACCATGTATGGGGCAGCGTTAGAGGTCAACTACCGTCAGCAAGACAACGGTCTGCTGCTACAATTGCCTGGACGTTATGAACTGACGATCACCGACGAAACCCATGCAGAAGGCTGGATCATCAACTTCTCTGGCTGTGAAGATCCCGATTTTAAAATGTACTTCACGCTAAGTTTTGATGCGCCAATCACGAATGCACCAGCTACTTTGACCGGGGAAGATGGCTTGATTCGCTTTGATTTTGGCACTGTCAAGAAAGTCATCACTAAGCTGGGTACTTCTTTTATCGACCAGGCCACAGCCCAAGCTAACTTAGCTAACGACGTTGTTGGCACGCCAGCAGAGCTCTTAACTGCCAGTCGCCAACAATGGCAAAACTATCTCGGACGCATTAATGTCACTACTCACAACCCTGCCCACCGAGAAACCTTTTATCATAATCTCTACCGTTGTTTCTTATTCCCACAAACCTTCTATGAAACAAATGCTGCTGGCGAAATTGTGCACTATGATACGGTCAGCCGCAGCAGCAAACCCGGCGTTTTGTACACTAACAATGGTTTTTGGGATACTTTCCGTACGGTTTATCCCTTGTACAGCCTGATTGCCCAAGACAAATTTGGCGAAATGCTGGAAGGTTTCTTAAATAGCTATGAAGATGCCGGCTTCTTGCCAAAATGGTTATCGCCAGACGAACGCGGCTTGATGCCAGGAACCTTGATTGATGGTGTGATTGCTGATGCTGCTGCCAAAGGGATTCGTTTGGACTTGATGCCTCGCTTTTTAGAAGCTATGAAAAAATCAGCCACCATTCAAAGTGACAATCCCAACTACGGTCGCCGCGGTACGACTGATTATCTGAAGTACGGCTATGTACCACTGGATCACCACGAATCCGTCAACCATACATTGGACTATGCTTATAGCGACTATTGCATCAGCAAAGTAGCTGAAGTAGTCGGCGACGAAGAAACCGCCGCTTATTACCGGAAGCAATCCTTGAACTATCGCAATATTTTCGATCCGGAAACTGGCTTTATGCGCGCGAAAGACAAAAATGGTGCTTTCCGCCCAGATTTCTCTCCAATCCGTTGGGGCTTAGACTACGCAGAAGGCAGCGCTTGGCAATCCAGCTTCTCCGTCTTCCAAGATTTCCGGGGCTTAGTCAACGCTCACGGTGGTAAGGTGCAATTTGAAGCCAAACTAGCCGAACTTTTCAATATGGAGCCTATTTTTGACACTGCCGGCTACGGGATGGAAATCCATGAAATCAGTGAAATGGCCGCCATCGAGTTTGGTCAATTCGCGATTTCCAACCAGCCTAGTTTCCACTATCCTTACTTGTCTAGCTATATCGGCAAGCCAGAAATGACCCAACCTTTAATCAAGCAAACCTTGCAAGAATGCTTCTCCACTAGCTTCAATGGCTACCCTGGCGACGAAGACAACGGCACCACTGCTGCTTGGTATATCTTTAACAGCCTTGGTTTTTATCCTGTCACGTCTGGTTCCGGCGAATACGTCATCGGGATGCCCCTGGTGGAAAGCGCCACACTTCACCTGTCTAACGGCAATACGTTAGCTATTGATTGTGGTCATAACCAGCCGCAACAACTCTTCATCCATGAAGTGTCACGCAATGACCATAAGCACACCGCCATGTTCTTCACTCATGAAGACCTGCTGGCTGGTGGGGAAATTGCCTTCCATCTAGGGTTAGTCCCAGCACCACGGGAATACCGCGATGAGGATTATCCATTTTCCTTGACGAAATAATCATAAATAAGGGCTCCTCAACGATTGTCTGTAACAGTTGTTGAGGAGCCCTTTTTAGTTAGTCAATTCTAGTTCCTATGAATAAACTGCATCCCGGCAGCACTCAAGGTTTGGTAGTTTGGTCCCGCTGGATTGGCAAACCCGAGCCCTCCTTGAGAAAAAGTAAAGGTGCCATCCCCATTGACAGCTTCCACATAACCAACATGCCCGTATTGAGCGTTGGCGCCATTTTGTCCTGCCGCAAAGACTGCCACTGCGCCTACTTCGGGTGTGCTATCTACTCGGTAGCCATCCGCTGCAGCAGAAGCGCCCCATTGGCAACCATTCCCCCAATAAGTCCCCACCCAAGGAGCAACTGTCTTCACATACCAAGTGCACTGACCCCATTCGTAGGCATTGCCGGAGTTGGAATGATCTACACCATGACTTTGCTTAGCGACTGCCGCGGCTGCATCTTTGGCAGCTTTTTCCTTAGCGGCTTTTTCTTTGGCGGCTTGCGCCTTAGCAGCTTTAGCTTGCACGACTTTTTCCTCTTGTTTCTTTGTTTCAAGCTTTTTCAATTGGGCTTTTTCAGAGGTCAGTTTCTGTTCTGCAGTTTTTTGCTCAGCGATCACTGTTTTCTGCTGTGCTACCAAATCTCGGTACGCAGTCTGCGCTTGCTTTGCTTTCGCTTCTGCTTTGTCAACAACTGACTGTTCTTTGGCTTGTTTGGTTTCTTGCTTTTCAAGCTCCTCTGCTAGCCGCTCAACCTTTTCTTTAGTAAAGACATAAGAAGAGGAATTGATATTAGTCATTTGTAACATGTGATCTGCAGCGTTTCGTTTAACGGTCATCGTCTTCGTTTCCGCTGCCGTTTTTGCTAAATCGATAGCTGCGCTTTGGACCTCTTCTTGCTCTTGTTCAACCTTTGAATGCTGTTCTTTTATGTAAGCAGCTAGTTGAGTATTATGTTTTTTATTTTCTTGAATCTGCTTTTGGATATCGGCAATTTTGTCTTGAGTATTCTTGATAGTATCAGTTGTTTCGGAAGCAAATGCTGGAGACGCAAACAAGCTAGTCCATAGTAGCAAAGTCGTAATAATAGTTTTCTTTAATTTCAATCGTAAGCCTCATTTCGTTTTCTTTTGTAGGCATAATTTAGCACGACAAACGATGAAATGGGTAACACTAGGCTTACAGTTGAAAGTCAGTTTTCCCAGTTAATCGAAAAAAAAGCAACAAGTTTTACAGTTATTTTTCAAAAAAGGCAGGCTGATTACCGAAAAAGACTACCCCAGCATTCACCTCTCAAAAAAAAGACAAAACCGACACACGCTCCCTTTTCTCATGAGTCGATTTTGTCTTTTATTCGAAGCTGTTAGTTGGATGTGGCTTTTTTTCCTTCCTCCAACAGCCCAACTTCCGCCTCTGTCAACGGACGGTAGTCTCCTAATTCTAATCCTGAATCCAAAACCAACCCTCCGATGCGCAATCGCTTCAGATAAGTCACTTCTTTCCCCACTGCTTGCACCATCCGTTTCACTTGATGAAACTTGCCTTCATGAAGGATTAGACGAATTTCACTCGTCTGCGCTTTTTCATCCGTCGCCACAATCGTCAGCTCTGCCGGCAACGTCTCTTCGCCGCCATCGATGGTCAGTCCCTTAGCAAAAGCTGCTACATCTTCCTCAGTCATCACCCCAGCCACTTTAGCAAAATATTCTTTTTCCACATGTTTTTTAGGCGACAATAAACGATGCGCCAACGCTCCGTCATTGCTCAAGAGCATAAAGCCCTCGGTATCTTTATCCAAACGACCGACAGGAAATAAATCCTCGCGAAAATCAGTATCCGCTAGCAAATCCACTACTGTCTCCTCGTAGTTGTCCACCGTCGCTGAAATAACCCCACCAGGTTTGTTCATCATATAGTAGAAATATTTCTGATAGATTACCGGTTCCCCGTCAAAGACCACCTGATCTTGGTCTTCTGCCACTTGCAGCTTGTCAGATTTTACAACCTGCCCATTGACGGTGACTAGTCCTTTTTTGATGTAACCCTTGACCTCTTTACGACTACCAATGCCCATATCGGCTAAAAATTTATCTAAGCGCATGCTACGTCCTCCTTGCTTTCACCCAGTTCTTATTTCGTTTGCATTATACCATGTTCTTCTTGTCCCCTGTTTTAACCATCTTGCTATTTTTGCATAGGCCTATGAAAAAGTAACCCCCTATCTAGGCGACAGACTGGCTATACTGTTTTCAGATAAGTTATTTCCCTTGGTCAAGTATTCTCAAGGGGAAACTTACAAAAATAACAAGGAGGAACTTACTATGACTTACCATCATAAATCCATCAATGAAACCTATACAACGTTGCAAACGACAGCCAATGGTCTTACTTCTTCCCAACGAAAAGCCCGCTTGGAAAAACAAGGCTACAATCAATTAGCTGAGAAAAAACCGGTTCCTCTTTGGAAAAAAATCGGGAAACACTTTCTAGACCTCCTCATGGTGGTCTTGCTAGTGGCAGCCATTTTAAAAGGAATCACCGGAGATTACGTGGAGATGGGCATTATCCTCGCTGTCGTAATCATCAATGGCATCATCGGATATCTGCAAGAACGCAAAGCAGAAGCCTCTCTTAATAGCCTCAAGCAGCTACTATCCCCTACCGCCACCGTCTTTATTGATGGTCATCGCAAAGAGGTCGCCTCAGAAGAAATCGTGACTGGCGATGTCCTACTACTAAAAAGTGGCGATGTCTTACCTGCCGATGTCCGCTTTGTCGAAGCAGCTGATTTGGTCATTGAAGAAGCCGTCTTAACCGGCGAATCCTTACCCATCAAAAAAACAACGGCCATCGTAAATGAAAAAGCCGGATTAGGTGACCGACGCAACATCGGTTATTCTGGAACCCAAGTCCAAGAAGGGCGCGGTATCGGGATCGTGATTGCCACCGGTGATCAAACAGAAATTGGTAAAATCAATCAAGCCTTGCAATCAGTCAAGCCCCAAACAACGCCACTGATCCGCAAAATGAACCAACTCAATCAGCAAATTTTTAAAGGCCTGATGCTCTTTATCGTCTTTCTCATCATCTTTACTTCTCTACGCTACGGCTTAGAGGCCAACCTTTTACTCTCAGCGGTGATTGCCCTGATTGTCGCTGTGGTACCAGAAGGTCTGCCAGCTGTGCTCACCATGATTTTATCCATGGGGGTCAAAGAACTTTCCCAGCAAAAAGCGATTGTCAAAAGTATGCCCGCAGTGGAAACATTGGGTGCCATGACCGTCATTTGCTCCGATAAAACAGGAACGCTGACCAAAAATGAGATGTCTGTCACCGATGTGGTTTTTCCAGATACTGAGACAACAGCGCTACCGGAAAAACAAGCGCAGCTGCAAACCCTCATGACTAACTGCCAAGATTTACGCACCACAACGGACCAAAAAGCGGCCAATTTAAAAGGGAATCCCACTGAAATGGCTATCTTGCGTTATGTCGAGGCTGCTGCGGAACCCCTTTTGCCAAAATTAGCCCAAATTCCTTTTGATTCCAAGCATAAATACATGGCAACCCTGCATGAAGTCGCAGGACAACTTACCTTGTTTGTCAAAGGAGCTCCAGAAGTTCTCCTTGCCAAAGCAAACTTGAGTCCAGCAACGCAAACTTTATGGCAACAAGCCATTAGCCAGCAAGCTCAAAAAGGGCAACGGGTCTTGGCATTTGCTACCACTAGGGTGAGCCAACCAACCATCCGTCACGAAGACGTCACCGAACTAGAAATGGTCGGCTTAGTGGGCATCATTGACCCGCCCAAAGAGTCAGCCATTGCCGCCATCAAAAATTGTCATCAGGCCGGGATTGCTGTCAAAATGATTACCGGTGACCATCGCGAAACCGCTCGGGCCATCGGAAAACAAATCGGCTTGAAACATACGGATAGTGTCATGGAAGGCCCTGAGATTGAAGGCTTATCAGAAGAAGAATTGCGGCAAGTGGTCAGCCAAACTGATATTTTCGCTCGAACGACACCTGAACACAAGTTGCGTATCGTCACAGCACTGCAACAGCAAGGTGAAATCGTTGGGATGACCGGGGACGGGGTCAATGATGCTCCAGCCTTAAAGAAAGCCGATATCGGGATTGCCATGGGTATCAAAGGCAGTGAAGTCACTAAAGAAGCCGCTGATATGGTGTTAGCAGATGACAACTTTGCCACGATTGCCAATGCCGTCAAAGAAGGACGACGTATTTTCGACAACCTAAAAAAGACCATCAATTTCTTCTTGCCGACTTCTCTAGCGCAAGGAATTCTCGTCATCTTTGCCCTCTTAACCGATCGTCCATTGCCCCTTAGTCCCGTGCAAATCCTCTGGGTCAATATGGTGACCACCATCACCTTGTCTTACGCATTGAGTTTTGAAAAGGCGCATCCTGAAACCATGGCTCGACCACCTAGAAATCCCGAAGAAAAAATTCTCTCGCTACACAGCCTCTTCCGAATTCTTTATGTCGCTTTATTAATCACCGTTCCCGCCTACCTACTAAGTGCACAAGCCACAAACCCGGTAGTGGCACAGACCATGCTCTTACAAAGTATCGTCTTGAGTCAGGCTTTCTATATGATTAATTGCCGCGAACTAACAGATCTGCCCCTGAATAAAAGCTTACTTGAAAATAAGGCCATTTGGATTTCCTTTGGAGCTTTGGCTATCTTACAAGCTTCATTGCTAGTGGTCCCTTTCATGCAAAACCTCATTGGGACCACCTCCCTTACTTTGGGACAACAACTGACCCTCTTCTTAGCTTCGGGAGTAATCTTCCTTTTAGTCGAACTGGAGAAAAAAATTGTCAAAGGAATCCTCGCTCGTCGCAACCAACAAACGGCATAAGCACCCTCTTTTCATAAGCTGATAAACAAATCAAAGGACCCTGGGAAACAGCAATCAACTGCTGGCTTCTAGGGTCCTTATGGCAAGCTTAAAGATAGCGGTGTTGCAGCAGCTTTTTAAACTCTGCTAGTTCGTTTGTGGTGGGAATTGTGGAGAGATAAACTACTCGGGCAGGACATTGAAAATCCAAGGGGTAATTGGTTAGCACGATTGTTTCTGGCGTAAAGGGTTGCTTTGCTAACTGTTGGCTATCCACTACCGAAATCGCTACCCGGCGTCCCGCTAAGTCCTGGAGTTCCGTCAGTAAAAATTGTTTCCATGCTGGTTCGCCCTGATAGACAAAATAACAGGGTAAAGGCGTAGTATTGTGGGTTGCCTGCGCCGTTTGCACCAACAAAACCAGATTGCTTACCGCGTGTTGTGACACATTGGCTACCCCAGCGAGGCCCCCAGCTTCCAAGGTTTGGGCGATTTGATCAAAGAGGGTCGAAAAGCGTTCTTGACACAAAGCCAAGACTTCGGCGTATTCCCTCAAAAACTTGTCGGACAATTGCTTTGATTCATAATACTTCACTTGAAACAACACCAGATCCTCCAACAAAGCCGGGTCTGTCACCAACTGCTCCTCCACGCCTAATTGTTGTAAAAAAGCAGTGGCCGCTGTAAAAAGATGGGGATAATTGTCCCGGAGACGCTGGGAAACCACTGGCGACAGCAAATAACTCCAACTTTCCAAAAAGCAGAAATAGGCAAAAAAGGCTTCTTCTTGTTGTAAGGAAATACCTTCTTTTCCATAAACTTCCTGCAAGTATTCCAAATAGGTCTGATACAAGGGGTCTTCATCAAAGGCAAATCCTTCGATGGGGCAGCCTGCTTTGATCCGGATCGTATTTAGAAAAAACCAACACGTACCGAAAATTTCTTCGGTCGCTACGCCAAGCTGCTGTCGTTGCAATTTTTTTAAGAAATTTTGATAATTGCTTTCATGCACCACATAATCGGCAAAGAAAAAATGGTGGTGGGTAAAAGGGACCAACAGTCGATGATAAAAAATCCGAATATTGGATTCTTCCCCTTGCCACCAAATACTGTCCGAATTTAGCCGAATTTGCAATTGAAAAGCAGCTAAAACATGATTCATCTTCTTTACTTGGCGTTTTAGATACGCCACCGATACCCCGTTTTCCATCAAAAAACTCGTCAGTCCCAATCGTTTCTGCATCAAGAGACCTTTCAATAGAGTCATAGCTAGCGTCTGTTGTAGATAAAGCTCCCAAATTTCTTGAATTCCTTGGCCTTGCTGGCTATTTAATGTCAGGCCCTGATTGCCATCAGCCACCAGTTGCCAGTCAGGGGGCAAATCCAACCGTACCCCCTGCAAATCATTAAAAATCGTTCGCTGGGAGACTTGCAATTGTAAGGCAAGATCTTTGGTCGTCATTTGGGGATGATGGAGCAAGCTCTCTAAAATCGTAATCTTACGGAAAAGATCCTTTTCCGTAATCAATTGTTTGGCTAAGGTAAACATTCTCTCACCTTCCTAGACAAGGTTTTCTGGTATCTATCATCGCTATTTTCAGCAGTTACTCGCAAAGTGTTTGGTAAGGTATAATAGTCTTAATTATTGTACCATGTTCCTAGTGCTGGCTTGATTAAAAAAGATTGTTATGATTTTCAATCCCCGCCTGCGATACAACCATTAGAAAAGAGGAAAACAAATGTCCCGAAGCTTTGCTGTCGAACTCACCACCATCTGTATGATTGAAAACCAACGAGGGGAAATCCTCCTCCAAGACCGCCAAAAACCTGACTGGCCCGGCTGGACGTTTCCCGGTGGTCATGTAGAAGCTAACGAATCCCTCACCCGCGCCATGATTCGTGAAATCGCAGAAGAATGTGGCCTAACCCTCACCCCTCGCTTGATGGGGGTGGCTGAATGGCTCAACGATCAACAAGGCGGTCGCGAACTAGCTGGCTTATTTTATGCCACCACCACAGAAGAACCCGTAGCTGGTGTCGGTGAAGCGGAGGTCTTTTGGTTTCCCAAAAAAGACCTGACCCCTGAGCGTCTAGCGGGGACTCTAGGAGAGTTGTTACCGATTTTTTATGGCAAAACCAGCCAAACCAATTACTTTAAAGGCAATGCTTAGCTCCTATCCGCGATAGCTGAAGTCATTTGCGAAAACAACTAGCATAAAAAACAGCAAAACTCGTCAGTCAGCGAGTTTTGCTGTTTTTGATTATTGCCATAAATGATTATGAAAGCCAATCAAGTAATACAAACTGATATAGCCAAACCAAAAACTACCCAAGAGGATAAAAATCCACTTGGCGATTTGATGGTCTTTTGGCGGCAAAGCTACCCCTGAGGTTAACAGGATTGCCGGCAGAAGAAAGTTCAGAAGTAGATTTTTCATATCTGGCTCTTTTTCCCAGTTTAGATAGAGGCTGATCAGAACAATCGCCCCCTCCACAAGTACCAGCCAATAAAAACGTCGTGGAATCTTAGCCACAGCTGACGGGAGGGTTCTAAAATTGCGAATCACCAAGCAGATCCCCGTCGAGACCCAGTATAAGGCGACAAAATTTACGACACTTTCGGTAATTTGCCCCTGTTGGATAAGCTTACCAGTCCCCGATGTAGTAGTGAACAACATAAAAAGACCTAAAATGAGATAAAACAAGCTATACAAACCAATGTGTTTGGTTTCTTTCACTGCCAAAAAGGCATCTTTAAAAATCCAATAGCCAGTCATCACTGTTATTCCCAGTAAAATCATAAAATAGCTTAGCGCCATTTGACTAACAAATACTTCTTTTCCCCGAAAAGATCCGATAGTGGCGATAAGAAACAAGCCGATGATCATCACATAAAAAGCAATCGCAATCCCCTTACGTCTTGCAACTAGCTGCCTTTCATCAAATCTTTCAGTATTCATTTTCAATCCTCCCAAAACAGTTCATCTAAGGTTTTCCCTAACACTTTGCAAATTTTAAGGCAGAGGTTGATGGTGGGATTGTAATCCCCTTTTTCGATGGCACCAATCGTCTGACGGGTAACTCCAATAAGTTCTGCCAACTCGGCTTGGGTCAAATCCCGCTCCACCCGTGCTGCCTTTAGTTTTAAGTTTTTTTTCACCGCACCTCTCACCTACTTTCAAAGCCATTGTATCATATAGCTTACTCAATGCAATATATATTTTACATGGTGTATTTTATATTATTCCGAAATTTCTTTTTAAACTGACTCTTTTGCTGATTTTGCTTTCACAAATCTGAAATCCGAGCCGCCACAGCTACCCATGGTACAATACAATCACTACAAGTATTCCCAAGGAGGAACTTTCATGACCATCATTACCGATTATATTGCTACTGCACCAGAAAGCGCTCAGCCGCATCTCAAAGCAATCTATGCCTTAGCCAAAGAACTCCTTCCTACCGCCGAAGAACGCATCAGTTACGGCATGCCGACCTTTTATCACGGCAAAAACATTCTCCATTTTGCCGCTGCAAAAAATCATCTAGGCTTTTACCCCACTCCCGGACCAATCGAACAATTTGCCAGCGAACTTACAGGTTATAAAACTTCAAAAGGTGCTGTCCAATTTCCTTACACCAAATCGCTACCCGAAGACTTGATTCGTCAAATGATTGCTTTTCGCCTGACGGAGATGGCAAAATAAATTCGCTAGTTCACGATTCAGTTTCTTGTTAAGAAAACATAAAAAAACAGGGCAAACTTGCTTCTGGAGAATGCCTCGAGTTGTAGTGGGACTGGCCAATGCCAAAAAAAGTTCCTGTTTGTCATTGCCCTTGCTGAAGTCAAACTGGTTGTAAATCCGCTAAAAACCAGGTGGATAACAACCAATAATTGGCTAGCTCACCTTAGCGATTTCTGCTTAGGTGAACTGTATGCGATACATTCCTTTAGCCCTCAGACATCCGTAACACTACAACCCGAGAGATTCTCCTCCAGCAAGTCCACCCTGTTTTGTTGATAATTGATTTATTCCCTTTGCTTCGTAGATCCAACAAATTATTTTCTTGTAGGGTAGCATGTGTACCGTGAAAAAGGTGAAATTTAGCGTAGTAGAATTGGAATAGCAGTAGCTCACAGGATGTGAGATGAAAGTACTTAGAGTTGGTGGCGCCTTGCGACACTTACTCTAAGTTTGAAGCTCCAAGGGAAATGACAAACACGGTTTACGTTTGGCATTTCCCGGTCCAGCGACAGCTATTTCAATTCCTACGAAGCTAAATTTCACCCTTTCTGTACCATCGAAAACAGTATGAAACTTTCAATAACCCTTGGTAAAATTGAATTTCAAATCGATGAAAACTTATAAGGCCTTAGTCTACAAAAAAGGTTATGGATTTTTCACCATAACCTTTTTTGTGGATTCATTATTTCAAGTGTAATTTTCGTCGAATCGTATCTGCCATATTGCCTAATAGCTTGTCTGCTAAGCGTGTCTTCAGCGCCATAAAGACGTAGACCCCACCACCAACGGCAGCCACTAGCAAAATCATGACTAAAGATTGCATTTTACTATTGGTATTCAAGAAGATTCCTAAAATCTGGCGCGTCACCAGTGCTAGTACTGTCATACCAAGACTCATCAAGAAGATTAGAACGACGCGCCGGAAAGTCAAGACAGCATTGAAGCGAGAAACTTTTTGTAATTTCCAGAGATTCAAGCCACAGATCACCGCAAAGCCAATCATCGTAGAGAACAATGGTCCATAGACTTCAAACACGCGAATCAGTGGGTATTGCACCAGAAGTTTTACTAAGAGACCAATCACAAAATAGGCAATGGCTGACCCATTTTCATACATCCCCTGTAACATGCTGGAAGTCATGGAATACAAGCCCAAAAACAGCCCGGCAATACAAGCTACTAACAACACTTGTGTCCCCAGATGGCTTGGGGCATAGAAGAAGGTGTTTAACGGATAAGCCAACACCATCATCCCAAAAGTTGCCGGTAGCATCACAAAAGCAAACAGCTGCAAGTTGTTAGAAATCAATTTCGCCAAATCGTCTCGGCGGTTCAAAGTCGTTGCTTCGGTAATCAAAGGCAACCCGGTAGAGGCCATGGAAGTCGCTAACCCGATCACTACCATGGTGAGTTTATCCGGATTGGCACTAAAAATCGAGAACAATTTTTGCAGCTGACTTTCCGAATAGGTCGTAAAGCCTTGCATCGTCCGGACAAAGGTCACTTGGTCCACCAATTTGAAAATGGTAATCCCCGTCCCGATAATAATAAACGGAATCGCTTCTCGGATGGTTTCCAAAATCAATTCTTTGGTATCGAGTTTGACTTTATTGGCACTGTGTTCCACCAGATAATCCATCCGGACCCGATTTTTTTGGAAAAAGTACAGCAACACTAAAATACTAGCAATCGCTCCAAGAAACGCAGCGAATGTCGATTGTACCACGGCTTCGACATATTTTCCTGAACCGACTTTCATAATGAAGAACGTCGCCAATAACATATAAAAAATCCGCGCTACTTGTTCAGCTAACTGGGAAATCGCATATGGCATCATATCGTGCTGTCCTTGGAAATAGCCGCGAATAATACTCATACAAGGGATAATCAAGACTGCCACACTTAAGGAGCGAATGACCGGAATCAGGTCCGAACCCCCACCTGAAATCGAAGCTAGCCACGGGGCACTGAGATACATCACGCCACTACAAATGGCTCCAAAAACCGCCATCACAGCCAAAGCATTTTTGAATAAGCGGCGACTCGTGGCGTATTCATTGAGGGAATTGTAATGCGCCGTTTGCTTACTGAATGCCGCCGGAATCCCTGCGGTGGAAATCATCAAAAATAGTGCATAAAAATTGTAGCCCATATTGAACAAGGCATTGGCTTGGTATTGGTCGCTGCCCAACCAATAAAACCACGGTACCACATAGATCGCACCTAATAGCCGAGAACCGACATTGCCTAGCGTGAGCCAGCTAGAACCACGGGCCATCCGTTCTTGGGCGGATAGGGATTGTTGCGGTGACTTATTTTCTGCCATATCGTCTCTCCTGATTCACAAATTTAAACATATGAACTCATTTTACTATAAACCGCCAAGCAAACAACAGAATTTGAGAAGATTTAATTTATTTAGCAAAAATGATTGAACACAAATGGGGATTGGTACTTAGCAATAGCTTTCCTTTCCTTCATTGGCTAGCATGGCAAGCGCAATTTTTTCTACGCTAATCCTTTAGCGTCACAAAAGACAGCCCTTCTTAAAAAAGCCACCACGCCAACTCCTCAGCTGGCGTGGTGGCTTCTCCTGTTTGCTTGTTGATGATACTAGTCTTTTGTTGCTACTGTTGTCAAAATTTCGCTGACAATCTTTTCTACGGTAATACCAGTGGCTGCCAGCAAGTCAGCGGCAACGTAGCGGTCGTGGAAGGCCTTATCCAATCCATAATTCAACACTTTCAAAGTCGTTTTCCCTAAATAGCTGGCCACCGTTTGACCATAACCACCGTCTAAAATGCCATCTTCTAGCGTGACAAGAACTTGGTGATCAACGGTTAGTGAATCCAACAGTTTTCTATCTACCCCAGAGATAAATTTCGGATTGATGACAGTGGCTTGAATGCCATGTTTTGCCGCCAATTCCGTGGCGATTGCTTGGGCCAGCTGATAAAAATTCCCGACTCCCAGTATCGCTACGTCCCTACCAGTTTGGGTCACGGCGTTTTTATTCAAGAGAGAATAGTCGGTCGCATCAGCCACGCCTGTTTCCTGTAACGGACCAACAGGCACGCGAATAGCCACTGGCTGTTGGTCTTGTTCGATGGACCAGTCCAACATAGCAAGATATTCCTCTTTGGAAGTTGGCGCTAAGTATACCAGATTAGGAATATGACTCAAAAATGGGATATCAAAGATCCCTAAATGGCTTTCGTCGTTCATACCGTTCACCGAGGCTTGATAAACCAAAATCGTTGCTGGCAGATTGTTCAAAGCAATATCATGACTAATTTGGTCGTAGCTCCGTTGCATGAAGGTGGAATTTACCGCCCAGACTGGTTTGGCGCCATTTTTAGCCAAACCTGCCGACATGGTTGCTGCATGTTCTTCTGCGATGCCCACATCGACAAACTGAGCCCCAACTTGAGCCCGCTGCTCTGGTGAGAACAACATCATCGGCGTCCCAGCATTGAGAGCGACGACAGTAGGATCTTCTTGCATTTTCTTCATTAGAAAGTCAGTCGTCACACTACTGTAGGTCGCTTGAGCTGTACTTTGCCCCAAGTATTCCCCGATTTCCAAGCTAAAGGGGCCACCGGCATGGAATTTTTCGCGATTCGCTTCGGCAAACTTGAACCCTTTGCCCTTGATGGTGTGGATGTGCAACAAGACTGGCTGATTGCTATCTTTTACCTCTTTCAGTAATCCCATCACCGCCTGCAAATCGTTGCCCTCTGCTAAATAACGATACTCAAAACCCAGTGCTTTAAAGAAATTATCGCTGGCTGCTCCATGAGTTTCTCGCAAAGTCTTCAAGTTGCGATACAGGCCACCATGATTTTCCGCGATGGACTGGTCGTTGTCATTGACGATGACGATCGTGTTGGTCCCCAGTTCGACGATATTGTTCAAGCCTTCATAGGCCAACCCGCCAGAAAGAGAACCGTCCCCGATGACTGCCACAACATTGTAATTTTCTTGTTTCAAATCCCGCGCTTTCGCCACACCATTGGCCAAGGAAAGGGAGGTGGAAGTATGCCCAACAGTAAACAGATCATGGTCGCTTTCTTGGGGATTGGTGTAGCCAGATACATCGTCAAAGTGGGTGGCATCGGTAAATGCTTGGCTCCGGCCCGTCAACATTTTGTGAACATAAGACTGGTGTGAGACATCGAAAATAAGTTTATCTGTGGGGGAATCAAAGACGGTATGCAGCGCCACCGTCAATTCCACTACGCCCAAATTTGGGCCGTTGTGTCCGCCGTGTTGGCTGATTTTCGTCAACAAGGCTTGACGCGCTTCCTCCACGACAGTTTGTAATTCTTCAGGGGTTAATTGTTTTAAATCTGTTGGTGATTGAATCATTTCTAGCAAATGTAAGACTCCTTCTTTTAAAAAATTTTTTTAAAGTACGGGACCCGTTTTAAGCTCATCAAAGCAAATCGAGCAGCTACCATTGACCTTTTAGCAAAAGCACTTTACAATCGTAATACCTAAACCTGACTTTAGGTCAAGCAAAAAAATGAAAAAAGTTGGAGGAATTTTTATGTATTCAATCGGTGAAGTGGCGAAACGGTTCAATTTGCCGGTTTCCACCTTGCGTTATTACGATAAAGAAGGGCTCTTTCCTGATATACAACGGGTCTCCGGTATTCGCAAGTTTTCCGACAATGAAATTGAAGCACTTCGGATTATCGACTGCTTGAAAAAATCTGGTCTGGAAATCAAAGACATCAAACTCTTCATGACTTGGACGAAGCTAGGCAAAGAAACTTATCCTGCTCGCAAAGAACTCTTTGATCATCAACGAGAAATCGTCGAAGCAGAAATCGAAAAACTAGAACGAGTCTTGGACATGTTGAAATTCAAATCTTGGTACTACGACGAAGCCATCAAACAGGGAAACGAAGCCGCCGTCAATGCTCAAATTCCAGACAACTTGCCGACAGATATTCACCAAAGTTATCTAAATACTCACTGATAAACCGGCTGCCAACGAGGCCAATCCTGAGAAATGCTATTTCCTATCTTCCTACTTCTTAACCCGCTCTCGCAAGCCTAGCAATTCTTGAATATTTCACCCCTTTCTTCCGTGTGCTATAATGAACAGAGAATTTTGACGAAATGAGGCGTTTACCCGTGACTCTGACACTGGCTACCGTTTATGATATTTTGCAAGAACACCATCTACTAAAAGAATTCATCTTGCCGGATGGTTGGCATTTGGCTAAAAAGCAATTGCCTACCATGACCTTTGGCAAGATTTCCTACGATTCCCGCCAAGCCGACAGCGATACCCTCTTTTTTGCCAAAGGGGCGACATTTAAGGAAGATTATTTAGTCAAGGCCAAAGAACAAGGATTATTGGCCTATGTGGCAGAACAGCCTTATGAAGTCGCCTTGGCTTGCGGCATCATCGTCACTGATATCCGCAAAGCGATGGCCCTCTTGAGTATGGCCTTCTATGATTATCCACAAAATCAGTTGAAAGTCTTGGCTTTCACCGGTACCAAGGGTAAAACGACAGCCGCTTATTTTGCTCACGGGATTTTACAACAGGCCACCGGCAATAAGTGCGCGATGCTATCCACCATGCAAACCACGTTAGATGGTGAACATTTTTTCAAATCCCATCTGACGACACCGGAATCGTTAGACCTTTACAAGATGATGGCAGAAGCAGTAAGCCATGGCATGACCCATTTAGTGATGGAAGTCTCCTCGCAAGCTTATAAACTAGACCGCGTATACGGCTTAAAATATGATGTTGGCGTCTTTTTAAACATTTCTCCTGACCATATCAGTCCCATCGAACACCCAACATTTGACGATTACTTCTATTGTAAACGCGAACTGATTTACAATTCCCGAGTGGCGATTGTCGATGCGGATATGGATTACTATCAGTTAGTTGACGAAAGTTGTCACATAGGGGGCATTCCACTATATACTTATGGGCGCAACAGTGGCGACTACTTAGTCAGCTCATCAGCAACCAATCCCAACGAGTTTTATTTAGAAGGTCGCCTCGATCCACTAAAAATGACCGGCAACTACCGCGTCAAGCTCCCTGGCGATTTCAATCAAGACAATGCCTGTGCAGCTATTTTAAGTAGTGCTTTACTAGGGGCTACCACTGAAGACGCCTATCTGGGACTGGCCAACATCACCGTGCCTGGTCGGATGTTGCAACTCACCCTTCATAACGGCGCCACAGTCTATGTGGATTATGCCCACAACTACATCAGCTTGAAACTGTTCTTAGAATACACCCGCAAAGTACATCCAGAAGGTCGACAAATCGTCGTCCTGGGCTCGCCAGGCAACAAAGCCATCAGTCGGCGCCAAGATTTCGGCCAAGTACTTTCGGAACTAGCAGATGTGGCCGTCTTAACCATGGACGACCCGGCCTTTGAAGATGCCTTGACCATCGCCCAAGAAATCGCGAGGGCCATCAACAATCCACAAGTAGAAATCCTCTACGAAATGGATCGAGCCAAAGCAATCGCCCTTGCTTTCCAACTAGCCCAACCAAACGATGTCGTCTTAATCGCCGGCAAAGGGGAAGACCCGATGCAAAAAATCAACGGCGAAGACACCCCTTACGATGGGGACTACGTGATTGCAAAGCGCTTGATTGAAGCAGAGGTTTGACTCAGATGAATAATGGAAAAAGGCCGCAATCAAAAGCGGCCTTTTTATTGGTCACAATATCTCTATACCTGACGATGTGAGATATATGGAATTGAAACAGAATATACGTACGTTTTACCTCCACCAGTACCTCCTTGAAAAGATGAAAGTAAAATTTTCCCACTATAGGTAGCTTCGTATATTCTTTCTTGGTAAGCTTTTCTTCGAGTTGCTGTCACGTTTATTTATCCTGGTGGGTAGCTAGAAGTTCCATAAGTTGTTTTACTAACAGTAACCTTATTCGGGAAATTAATATTGCCTCCTGCCCTAGGTGTAATCAAACTATATGATTCCTGTACGTTAAATTCAAAATGACTACTATCAAAATAATTAGGATTATAGTCATCAATTGATATTTTTGTTTCATCAGAAAACGTAAGTACTAAGCTATTAGCCTCAATTTGCATAGATTTAAGATTATTTTCATTAAAAAATATATTTGTAAGCGCTACCTACACAGAATAATAGTAATGTAAAGGGAAAGTAGCACAAATATAGTCGCATTTTACGATGTCGCGTTTCCTTTACATATCGTTTTTACTCATTATGACCTCACCGCAACCGTTTGTTTCTTGGTTATTGGAATAAATTTTTTTATACTTACATTATGAGAGGTGACAGCAAATGGAAATAGGAAAATCTCTACAACACTATCGAATGACCAATGGTATGACTCAGGAACAATTAGCGCAGATTTTAAATGTCTCCAGACAAACAATCTCAAAATGGGAAAATGATCGTAGCTTCCCCGATATTGAAAATCTCATCTGGCTCTGTGATCTCTATCATATTTCTTTAGATGAGTTAGTCGGAAGAAAGCAAATCGTCTACGAAACCAAGAGTATTCGGAGAAAAAATAAAAGAAAGGAATTGATGAGCTTGTTTCCAAAATACACGGGAATAATTACCGCGCTAGCCGTCGCAATATTAGTTCTTATATCAGGATTGGGTTACTATCAACAACATAGAGAAGAGGCAGAAATCAAAGAGCATGGATTGGTTCTGCGGGTCTATAGCGTTGAAGATACTACTGTAGATTCACAAGGTATGTATGATAAACTAATCCTTGAAAACGGCGAAGAAATTGATGCTACTATCAAGAATATTGAAAAGTATAAATTAGAAAGTCCTGTAAATAAAATAAAGCCTAATAAAACGGAAAAATCTACTATCCAAACGCTACTTGATAAAAAACGAATTCACAAATAAGAAAAGCTTGAAAAAGTACAGCAAGAGTCAATTAAAAAAACTTAATCCTCCCTCAGACATCTGAAACACGAAGGAGATATAAACTCACGGTATCGTTCCTGTGGGTTTACTATCTCCTTTGTTTTTACGTCTTACAGAGTTGGATACCGTTCTTTTTGCGCTTTCATTTTAGTCCCTGTACAACATTTTTTCTGATAACCAAGGTTTCAACCCTGTAATTCCCCCTCCAACAATCCATAGACCAAGGTATCCAGCCATAAAGGCGTGCCGGCTTCACTGCGCTCAAAATAGATATTTTTCCGCAAGTGTCCTTCTCTTTGAAAACCCAAACGCTCCAGTAAACGCCATGAATTCGTATTTTTTGGATTGCACTGAGCAAAAATTCGTTGCGCATGCCCTTCAGCAAAAGCCCACGCAATCAATTCTCGGACAGCTTCCGTGGCATATCCCTGCTTTTGAAAGTCAAAGTGGAAGACGTAGCCCACTTCCCAATTTTGATAATCTTGCTCTGCCAAATAAACATTTCCAATCAACTGTCCACTATCCTTGAGACATACCGCCCACATCGTTTGGGACTGGGAGCGTTGCTGGGCAATCTTTTGACATTCGGCCAATGTTTGCGGCGGATAGGGTTCATAGGCCACTACTCGCTCATCTGACAAATACCCATGGATTGCTGGCCCATCCTCTGGGGTAAATCGACGTAAACGTAAACGTGCTGTCTCCATTTTTTCTCTCCTTCATCATTTGTAAATAGTCCTGCTACCAGTTACTAGCTTCTCACTTTTTGTCAAAATACATTTTTTAAATACAACATTCTATCTTATAAGATATTTTATCAAAGAAAAAAGTTGAGATAAACGAATTGGTCTCTGCAAGAATATGGCATATATCCTAAAAACCCTCGATAGCGATGCTGATGATTGGCATCAGTCACCGCTATCGAGGGTGTTATCGGTATTCAGTCGTTAGCTCAGGGATGGGTGATTTTCAAAGTTTCCGTCCAATAAAACCGAAACCAGCTTCTGACAGCCCCGACAACTCTAAGCGCAAGCCGTCTGTTGTTGGTTGCCAATAGGGAATGAATTCCCCCAAAGCGCAGCGATAAATACCTTCCGGAGAAATCGTGACATCTGTCAGCTCTTGTTTCACTGCTGGTATCAAGTCACTGGTTTTGTTAAACATGACAATTTCCCAGTCACCGGTTAGATCAGATGTGGTAACCCCCTTTTTCGGTTGATCGCCATTATAAAAATCAGCACTCACCAGTGGCCAACCATCGCTCGTCCAATAAAGTTGGCGAATCCCCACGAAAAAGTCGGCGGTGTGAGGTACACGACGAATATGATGGACGCAGAACTCCGCCCCATCGGAACGCCGGAAAATCGAGTTGTGCCCTGGACCGTATAATGGCGCTTCATCCAGATACTGATAGCTCCCTAGCAATTTGGTCCCCACTTCATTGGGATCTCCCGTCAGCTCCGTCAATTCCCGTCCGTTGCGATCCAGATACGGTCCGGTAATCTCCTTGGAACGCCCCACCCGAATATTGTAGGTATCATTCAAGGAATCAAAGGAAACAAACAGATAGAAGTCATCCGTTTTTTCATTGTAATAAATAAAAGGCCCTTCAATCGCCCCCTCTACCGACTGAGGACGAATGGCAATTAATTTGCCATAATCGCTAGGATCCTTCAGCTTACCAGTTGCTTTGTCGACAGCACAAATATGAATCCCGCCAAAAAAGGAACCATACGTAAACCACTGCTCGCCGTCCCGGTCAGTACAAATATTGGCATCGATGGCATTGTGGCTAGCCAAATGCGGGGCCGTTTTCACCACTTCTCCGCGATCTTCCCAAGGTCCTAGGGGATGAGGTGCTGACGCCAACCCGATATAAGAAGTCGTGCTACCAAAAGTCGATGCGGAATAATACATGCGGTACTCATTGTTGTATTTAATAATTTCTGGTGCCCACAACCCTTCCAGACCATTGGTAGCTCCGGTCCAAGCATCGGCTTCTGCCGGCACACCGTCTTCCAGAGCAGTCTTTTCAAAGCGCCAATGAATCAAATCCTTCGAGCTTCGAATCGGCACGCCGCTGGTTTTTGGTTGCTGAGTATCGGTGGAAACCATATAGTAAGTTCCATTTGCTTCAATAATCGTGGGATCGTGGACGCCGTTGATGGCATTGTTCATGAGGAGACCTTCTTTCAAAATATATTCTTCTAGCAACCACCTAAGTAAATTGCCTTAAAAAAGGCAGTCCTGGCGTAGAACTGCCCGTCATCCTTGTCACTACCTGAATAGATAGGTGATTTCTAGCTTAGTTTCTTCCCACTAGGAAAAGAGGTAACCCCTCCGCTGATGTCCCCGTAAAGCACATCACTTGTGCATCTTGACGTGGATCCCAAGCAGAGATAAAGCGTCCCTTATAGGTCACTTCGGCTACAGTCACGCTACTATCTTTGTCAGAATTACTTTCAGCAGATTCCCAGCTACCGGCTTCATCACCAGAAATCCGACCACTTTTTTTCAATTTAACTGTCACCGGTTCACTGATTGTTTCGCTGATTTCTTTTGTCGTAGTGATTGCATCATAAGTGCCAGCTTCTTGAGCCTTGGTGTAATCGTCTATTGACTCACCACCATAGCGTAACGGACTAACTACTGGCCAGCCGTCTTCGGTAAACCACATTTGATGAACCCGTATCAAATGTTGCTCGCCAGAATTAGTAAACCGAGTGTGAAAAATTAGATAGTAATGATCTTTTGCTTCATCATAATAAACGGAGTTATGTCCTGGAGAAACGTAGCCATCGTTACTAAAACTTTCATCAGCCACATAGGAAAAATTCCCCATCAGCTTCACTCCATAAGGCGCAATGCTAGCATCGTCAAAGGCGGTATTTGGTTTTCCTTTTACCTCTGACATCAAATTGCCTTCGCTATCTTCATATGGTCCATCCGGAGATTTGGAGCGAGCTACTCGCATATTGTAGCCTCCTACAGCATCCAATCCGCCAAAAGATAAGAAGAGGTAATAATACCCAGTATCTTTATTGTATTGAATATAAGGTGCTTCGATCCGGCTATGATTGCCACCTATTAATTTTGTTCCGTAAGAATTACGATCTTTTGGCAACCCGTTTTCGGCCATTTCCATAATGTATATCCCACCAGAATAAGAACCGTAAACCATCCACAACTTACCCTCTTCATCATAGAAGACATCCGGGTCGATAACGTTGGGATCTTTAGTTGCATTGTAGTTTTTATCAAATTGAGGCGATGTACCGGAGTACAAAAAGGATTCAACTTTTTTGTACGGCCCTGTCACCTCGTCAGCCACTGCTACGCCTAAAACGGAAAGAGGTGACGTACCCTGACAAAAACAATAATACATATAATACCGGCCGTCTTTGAGTTTAACGATATCTCCAGCCCACAAAGTATCCGTCTTAGCATAGTCGAATTCCTCCGCCAACTCGCTGCGAATATCTTCAAAGAGCTGATCTTCAGCTACTGATCCTTGAAGCTGTTCCCATTTCATTAAATCCGGACTCTGAGCAAACATCATATGAGAACCGATCACATAATAATTGTCACTATCTTGAATAATGGAAGGATCATGGACCGAAGCTTCTTCAAATACTGGTTCAGTCATTGGTGTTACTGGTGTGGTCTGACAGCCAGCTAAAAACAAAATTACACTACAAGTCAGTAAACCTTTTACTAGTCTTTTCATGCATCACCAAGTTTTCTTGATATTTTTGTCATCCATCTATGTTAGTTTTGAAATCAGAAAACAAAGGACCCGCAAAAGTGCCTCTTAAACAACCAATTCAGCGAGTCCTTGTCTATTCAATTATTTAGCCAGCGTAAAAGTAACCACACTCATAGCAGGTAAGCTGATTTGCAAGTTACTGCCCTCTTCTCGATACGCAGTAAAGTCTTGAATCGTCACCGTTTCTGGATGATCAAAATCATTGTAGGCATTCATTTCCGTACCCACTAAGCCCCGTGCTGCTTTGACTGACACTGGGGTTTCAAAAGCAAAATCCAGTGCTGCTGTTTCGTGGACATCATAGTTCGTCACGCTCAAAGTGATTACACCATCTTTTTCAGAAGCAGTCATACTTACGTGTTCTGGCACCTCACCAAAACCAGTGATCAGTTGAGCATCTTGGTGATCTTTGTACAAATCAAAGACATGGTAACTTGGTGTTTTCACCATTTTGGCACCATCTGTCAAAATCATCGCTTGTAATACATTGACCGTTTGAGCGATATTGGCCATGTGCACCCGATCTGCGTGTTTGTGGAAAATATTCAAGGTAATAGCTGCCACCATTGCATCTCGAATCGTGTTTTGTTGATACAAGAAACCAGGGTTGGTGCCAGGTTCTGCAGTAAACCAAGTCCCCCATTCGTCCACGATCATGCCAATCCGTTTTTCTGGATCGTATTTGTCCATGATGGTGCCATGACGAGTAACAAGTTCATCCATGTATTCTGCTTTTTCACATGTCACATACCATTCTGCTTCATCAAACTCTAACGCACTGCCTTTTTCTTCCCAGCCCCGAGGATGCACGTAGTAATGCAAACTCAAGCCATCCATCATCCAGTGGGCGTTTTTCATCAAGGTTTCGGTCCAATGATAATCATCCACATTGGCACCACCAGCGATTTTGTAGATTTTTTCATCGCCATATTGACGGACATACGTCTGGTAACGACGGTATTCATCCGCGTAATATTCCGCCCGCATATTGCCACCGCAGCCCCAGTTTTCATTACCAACACCGAAGAATTTCATCTTCCATGGTTCTGCTTGGCCGTTTTTACGACGTTCTTCTGCCATTGGTGAAATGCCGCCCATGGTGATGTATTCCACCCATTCTTGCATTTCTTGAACCGTGCCGGAGCCGACATTACCGTTGACATAAGCTTCACAGCCTAATTGCCGCACCAATTCGAAAAATTCATGGGTCCCGAAGCTGTTGTCTTCGGTCACGCCACCCCAGTGAGTATTGACCATCATTTTGCGATTTTCTTTGGCGCCAATGCCATCTTTCCAATGGTATTCGTCAGCAAAGCAGCCCCCTGGCCAACGCAAAACGGGGATTTTGATGTTTTTCAATGCTTCAACGACATCGGTGCGCATCCCGTTGACGTTTGGAATCTCAGAATCTTTACCGACATAGAGCCCTTCATAGATACAACGGCCGAGATGTTCGGCGAAGTGGCCGTAGATGTATTTGCTGATTGTTGGGTTTGCTTGGTTTTGTACTAATTTAATCATTTTGTCCCTGCTTTCTTGACGCCCCAGATGGTTTGATTTTCACCAACTGCTGAAAAGACAATCATATCTTCAGTGGCATCTTCTGTTTTTTTCTGTTGGTTGACGACACCTTTGTAGATTACATCGTCAATCGTGATTTCAATATACTGTTCATCTGCTAATTGCCACGTCCCAGTGACATCTCCGGTAATTTTGTGATCAGCAGTAAAGGTGATAGTTTGCGTTTCTTTGACTTGCCCTTCGTTATCAGTACCATGCATCACAAACTCATAGCTCGCCTCTGCTAAATCTGTTTCGATCACTTTTTTCAATTCATAGCCACTCGTGTATTCAAATGGCATCGTCACTAACCAACCATCTTGGTTGACTTCCATCGGGTCTACTCGAACTTCATGGGCTTCACCACCAGCAAAGCGGGTATGGTAAACTAACAACCGTTGTCCTGATTCCGTGATGATAAAGGAATTGTGCCCCCCGGACTTATACGCCTTTGTTTGCCCGTCCAAGCGATAATTCCCCATCAGTTTCAGACCATAAGCGGAGTTACTGTCACCTTTTTCAATAATTCCAGTCTTGCCATTCATATCCACATATGGGCCATCTGGATGTTCAGATCTAAATAGGCGCATGTTGTAGCCTCCATTAGATTGGAGACCACCATATGTGATGAAGTAATAATAGTAGCCACTTTCTTCATCATATTGAATATACGGACCTTCCCCGGATTGATGGAAACCGCCTGAAAGTTTGGTCCCAAAGTAACGATCGATTACACGGCCATCTTCAGTCGTGCCATCTTCCCCTGGATATTTCGGCTCACCAGTCGCTTGATCTAGCTCTAACAAGTAAATCCCACCAGACCATGAACCATAAGTCATCCACAGCTTGCCATCTGCATCATAGAAAAGCGTTGGATCAATGGCGTTTGGCGCATAATCTGTATTATATTCGTACTCATTTTTGCCCCAATTTTCACTAAAACCAGCGACTTTGCCATCTTTAATCAATTGTTTCAGATTTGTCGCTTCATAATTGGTATTGCGATCACTGCCGTCTGTGGAATCTTCCTCAGTAAAGCCGGAATACACTACAGTATCACCATACGCATAAGGGCCTTCAATAGTTTTAGCTACCGCAAAGCCGATACATGAACGGCGCCAAGTAGAAGTCGCACTGTAAAAGTACATATATGCGCCCTTGGAACCATCATTCCATTTGTAGTTTTCGTTCCAAATGACGTCTGGCGCCCAGACTGCATAGCCATTAGCCGCATCCCCATCATCATAGCCAGCCCATTCAAAAGATTCCTTCAAGTTTTCCTGGAGATTTCCTAGTATAATGTTGTCCTCAGGATTTTCGTATTCCACATTAAAAGGGACCTCCCATGTAATCAGATTGTCGCTTTTAGCCTCTGCCAAATGACTTCCGAAAATATAGAAGGTCTCTTTTCCGTCTTTGTCTTTCACTGAAGTAATCGAAGGATCGTGGACGGAGACCCGTTTCATTTCCATCGTTTCCCAAGCCTTTTGTTCCGGCAATTGTTGCTGTGAACAAGCTGTCAAAAGACCGCAACTAATCAGCAATATCGCGCCGGTGGTAAGTGTCTTATTCATAACGCCTCCTACAAAAATTTAAAAGAAGTGGGCAGTAATCTTTCACTGCCCCCATCTCATTATTTGCGCTGATTACGCCTACTCTTTTCCAAGTTCGTCTGCAATAGGTTCACCAAACACAGGGAACCCTGCTTCGTTCCAAGTAAAGACTTGAGCCCGAGCATGACGATCCGGATTGTTCAATGGATCAGCAAAATCATTTTTCTTAGGTCGTGCGTGATAGACCAACACATCTTCACCAGTGGGTAAAACCGTGAAAGAGTTGTGTCCTGGTCCATATTGATGATTCTTTTCAGATGATGCAAAAACTGGTTCAGCAGATTTATGCCATGCATAAGGATCTAGCAAATTTTCGTTTTCATCGGCCCACAACAGACCCATGGCATAGTTTTCATCAGTGGCGCTACCAGAGTAGGTAATGAAAATTTTACCATTACGCTTGATAACAGCCGGCCCCTCATTCACCATAAAGCCGATTTTTTCCCAGTCATATTCTGGAATTGACAATAATATTTGTTTACCCGTCAAGGTCCAGGGATTGCTCATTTCTGAAAGATACAGATTTGAATTTCCTGGTACGATGGGATCCAATTGGGCCCATACATAGTAAAGTTTTCCTTGATGTTGGAAGGTTGTGGCATCTAGGCTAAAGCTTTCAAAAGCTGTCACCACTTGTCCTTTTTCTTCCCAAGTACCTGTGAAAGGATCCTCGCTAGTATTTTCCAAGACAAACATGCGATGATGCCGGGTGCGATCCCGAACTTCTTCGTCATTGCTAGCAGCAAAATAGATATACCATTTGCCGTCGATAAAATGAATTTCCGGAGCCCAAATCAACTGACTTTGATTGCCAGATTCGTGAGCTTGCCAGATAGTTTTCGTGTCTCCATCTCGCAAGTCATTGAGGCTTTTTCCTCGTCTTAGTTCAATTGACTGATAGCCCGGAACGGATCCAGTAAAGTAGTAGTAACCGTCGCTATGGCGGTAAACCCAGGGGTCAGCCCGCTCATAGACAATCGGATTAATTATGCTTTCCATTGGCATATCACCTTTCTCCATTTTTCAAACTGATTTGAGTGCTTTGTTACGAGCCAGGTAGATTACCAAGGCTGCTAGATAAAAGAAAATGCCGATAACATCGAAGGAGACAAAGGAGATCACAGTACAGACCCCTAACCAAATCATGATTTTGCGATCCACAATCTGACCCTCCATCAAGCGAGCAACAAATAAGGTGACGATGCCCATGATTAAGACAAATAATCCATAAATCATAGCTACTTGCACCAAATTATCCAATAGGCTCGTGTTGGCATAATCCGCTTTGTCTACGTGGCTCAAAACTTTTGTCCCTTCCTCACGAAACCAGCCTGAATATCCGAAAATCGTCAAGGCAGCTGCCACAATATTCCAAATCCCGCCTGCCATCATCAATAGTTTTTCAGCTTTTCTTTTCATCAATCTTCTATCCTTTCACACCTGAGTTCAGGTTCATGGACTGTACGAAGTATTTTTGTGCAAATAAGAACAACAAGACAGTTGGAATGATTGCCAAGAAGGCTGAACCCATCAATTGACCAATCATTCGATAGTTACCATAAATATCTTGCAACAATAACAACCCAGCCGTAATTGGCATTTTTTCCACATCATTGTAAACAATTACTGGCCACAAGAAATCATTCCATGAACCAGTGAAGGAGAAGAGACCCGTTACGATTAAGACTGGCTTAATCATCGGTACAATAATCCGTGAGTAAATCGTAAATTCCCCAGCTCCATCAACTCGAGCAGATTCGTCAAATTCTTTAGGAATATTCTTCATAAACTGACGTACCAAGAAGATATTTCCCATCCCAGCTAAACCTGGAATAATCATAGCCAAAGGTGAGTTTACCCAGCCAAAGGTTTCAATAATTTTGTATGAAGGAATCAAGTTCACCACACCAGGGAACATGGAAATCCCTAGTAATAGGAAGAACAATTGATCCCGATGCTTAAAGCGCATCCGGGAATAGCCATAAGCAGTCAATGAAACAACTAAAACGACTAGTAACGTATGACTAACAGCAATGAAAAGTGAGTTCCATAACCATTGCAAGATGGGTGCTGTTGAACTATTTTCAAGAATGGCTACGTAGTTGTCTAAAATCCAATCAACTGGTAACAGGCGGAAACCTGTTGAAACCACTTCTGTCTGTGAACGAAATGAGGTCATAAACCCGAAGAAGAGGGGCATGATCCAGATCAGACACAAAACGATTAAAAAGATATATGAAATCCATTTGGTTGCTTTTCCGGTATTTTTCATGATTGCCTCCTCCTAATCCGTATTTTTGTTCATTAAGTAGTATTGAATGGCTGAAATTACTAAGATAATCAGACCAAGCAAGACTGCCATTGCCGAAGCGATTCCGGCAATCGATTCACCGTGACCAAACGCCAATGACCGAATGTACATCATTAGTACATGGGTGCCCTGTTTTGGTCCCCCTTTGGTCATCATCAACGGTTGAGCAAAGACGTTGAAACAACCAGCAGTCGTCATCACCAAAGTATAAACTAACGGGAATTTGATTGATGGCAACGTAATATGAATAAACTTCTCAAAAGCGGTCGCCCCATCGATTTCAGCAGATTCATACAAATCTTGAGAAACCCCAGCAATTGCGGCTCGATAGATAACCATATTCCCACCGATACCACCCCAGACACTGACGATAATTACTAGTAGCCAGGCATAGGGTTGTTTGGCTGCCCAGGAAAAGTTCATCCCGAACAAGTTGTTCATCATCCCCAATTTTGAATGGAAAATCAATGACCAAATCAAAGCTGCAGCAGAGATTGATACCAATCCTGGCACGTATAAAATCCCTTGGAAAAGTGATTTAAATTTGACGTGGCGATTTTCCAGTGCAACAGCAATCAGCAATGGAATCAAAATAAGTAACGGTACCATGATAACAACGTAAATTAGTGTGTTTTTCAAACCATTGGTAAATTGAAAATTAAAAGTCGAAGAAGAGTCAAATAAGATCGTTTTGTAGTTATCCAGACCCACCCATTCAGGATCTGAAACGAGATTCCATTTGGTAAAGGATGCATAAATCCCATAAATGGTTGGAATCAAAATAAATGTGGCGAACAATAAAATATGCGGTCCGATAAAAGCAATCGGCTTGAGATTGAGTTTTTTGTTCACTTCTTAAACCTCCCATGTAGGTGTATCACCGACGTAGCGTAGCGGCGTGAATCGTTTAAGTCACCTTCCTCCCCGTGAAACGGTTGGGGAGGAGATGACTTAGCGGATTGGTTATTCTGCTGAGGAACCTGTATTACCTTCTGCAATTTTATCTTCAACGAATTTTTGCATGGTTTGCAAGCCTTCATCTAAGTCCATGTCACCATAGACGATATCTAAGCAGTAAGTGTTGATAGCTTCTTCAACGTATGGATAGTGAATGTAAGTGAAGATATGCAAGGATTCTTCTTCTTTTGGACTAGATGTGAAGAAAGATTGCTTGTAGTTCTTGAATTCATCACTTTCGATAACTTCTTTAGAGGCTACGATTTGACCAGCTTTAGCCCATTCCATTGAGTTTTCACGAATATATTCGATGAAATCAGCAATCCCAGCTTCTTTTTCGTCAGTCCGTTCTTCGTTTTTCAACATGGAGAACATGTGAGAAGAACCGCGGTTGGTGAATTTGTCTGGTGAGAAAGCGTAGATATTTGTCACACCATAGTTCAAACCTTCAACGGCATCATGGGCAGTAGATGTCCAAGTACCATCAGTTGAGAACAAAACATTACCAGATTGGAACATCAAGTAACCGTCTTCACCATTTGGTGTCATCAAACCAGCGTCCGCTACTTCTTTTAAGGCTTCCAAAGCTTCCTTCATTTCAGGAGTATTGACAGTTGGGTTGCCATCTGCATCAGAGATATCCCCACCCAAGTTGACGATTTGAGCTAAGATACACCATGAAAGTAAGGCATTGTTCACAACGTAATCGCCATCTTTCATTTTTCCTTGAAGAGACATCATTTCATCAAAGGTCACCACATTGTCATCCAAGAAGCTTTCCACACCGTATTCTTTCATCAAGTCAATGTTGTAATACATTGCACTGGAGTGAATGTCCAATGGTACAGTGTATTGCTTCCCATCGACGGTCCCGGCTGACCATGCTTGTGGCAAGTAATTATCCGCATTGATTTCTGTTTTGTCTTTGATGACATCATCCATCGGTTCCAACATATCTGATTGTACGAAACCTGGTACCCGGTCAGCGTGAATCAAAGTCAGATCTGGAACATCTTTCTTAGAGTTCATTACAGTGTAAATCTTAGTGTACATATCTGATGTAACCACTGCTTTTACTGGGTATTCTGGATCTGTCTTGTTGTACTCTTTAACCATGTTATCCATGTAAGCGCCATCGTCACCAGTCAGTGGATTCCAAAAGGTGATGGTTTTGGCATCTTTTTTACTACCACAACCCGCTAACATAAATACTGCGCCCAACGCTAACAAGCTAGCCCCAATCATTTTCTTTGCTTTCATTTTGTCCATCCTTTCTCTTCCCTTATAATAGTATGTTCACTTCCGTAAATATTGATTCCACTCATTTATCGTGATTTTCAATAAAACAGCGTATAACAGAAATGTAAATCAAACCCCCATAAAATTCCGTGAATCAATATATTTACAAGTGAATAATACCCCAATCTGAAATCGCTGTCAACAGCAATTTCATTAATTATTTAAAATAATACCCCTTAGATATTAATAATTTCATTAACTATAATTAAATTAAACAAAAACGTTTACAGTTATTAATATATATGTTAACATTCAATCATCAATTAAGATTGAGGTGACGATATGCAGTTAGATATTACGGACGACTCTTTGAAAGTCTATGAAGCACTGGCAAGCAATGTCCGCATTCGCATCATCCAACTCCTATCAAAAAACAAAATGAGCATTAAAGAACTCGCGCAAGCACTGGGGTTATCTAGCGCGATTGTCACGATGCATATTCGCAAACTAGAAGAAGCTAACATCATCAAAACGGAAAAAGTTGGCCAAAGTAAAATTTCTAGCTTAAAAGTGGATCACATCGATATCAACTTTCCTGAGAAAATCTTCAATGCCTTCGATGTCCAGGAAAATGATATCCCCATCGGTTTGTACACCGACTATCATGTGGAACCTACTTGCGGTTTGGCGACGGTGGCAGATTTTGTGGGACCAGTGGATGAACCTAAATATTTCATGGATCCCCAACGGATGGACGCTCAGATTCTCTGGTTTACCAAAGGCTTTGTGGAATATCAGACGCCAAACTATTTATCTAAGGATAGCAAGCTAGAGATGATGGAGATTTCTTTGGAGATTTCTTCAGAATTTCCTTTTGCCAATGATAACTGGCCTTCTGATATTACCTTTACTTTAAATGGAATCGAGCTAGGCACTTGGACTAGCCCTGGTGATTTCGCCGATATTCGCGGACGCTTAAATCCTGATTGGTATCCAGATAATCTCAATCAGTATGGTTTATTGAAGACCATTCGGATTTTGAATCATGGCACCTACATGGAAGGCGATCCCCTCTCAGCGGTTACCATCAATGATTTTGCCGCTGATGCCGATATGTGGCGCTTGCGCATCGAAGTCAAAGAAGATGCTGCGAATGTCGGTGGCTGCACGCTATTTGGACAAGGTTTCGGCAACTATGAGCAAGATATCAAGTTGAAGTCTTATTATAGTTAAGTAAAAAAGGCAATTGCGATACCTGTTTTATAGGTTCGCAATTGCCTTAAATTCTTATATTACTTAATTATCAGCCACAGGTTCACCAAACATCGGGAATCCCTCTTCATCCCAAGAAAACACCTGTGCTCTTGCATGTCTATCTGGATTATTCAATGGATCTGAATAATCATTTTTTTTAGGTCTCGCATGATATACCAAAACGTCTTGCCCATCACTAAGCGTCGTAAAGGAATTGTGGCCTGGACCAAATTGACGGTTTTTTTCCGAAGAAATAAAAACTGGTTCTTTTAATTTATGCCATTCATAGGGATCTAATAAATCAGCATCAATATTTGCCCATAAAAGTCCCATTGCATAATTTTCATCTGTCGCACTACCAGAATAGGTAATAAAAATTTTATCGCCATGAGTAATAACAGCTGGTCCCTCATTTACTTCAAATCCAATTTTTTCCCAGTCATATTCCGGAATTGAAAGTAAAATTTGTGGCCCTTTCAAGGTCCAAGGATTTTCCATTTCTGACAAGTATAAATTGGAATTTCCTAGAATATGAGGATCTTGTTGAGCCCAAACATAATAAAGTTTGTTTTGCGCTTCAAAAACCGTAGCATCCAGGCTAAAACTTTCAAACGCTGTTTTGACTTGGCCTTTTTCTACCCATTCCCCTTCAAAAGGATCAGCATTAGAATTTTCAATAACAAACATTCGGTGCCCAAAATGATTATCCCGTTTCTCCAGATGATTGCTGGCAGCGTAAAAAATATACCATTTACCATCTATAAAGTGTATTTCTGGAGCCCAAATCAAAAGACTTTGAGGTCCCTCATCATGAGCAGTCCACACTGTCTTGCACTCACCATTCTGCAACTCATTTAAAGTAGAAGCACGACGTAACTCGATGGTCTGATAGCCTGGCACTGAACCAGTGAAATAATAGTTTCCATCTGTATGTCGATATACCCACGGATCTGCTCTTTCTAAGACAATTGGATTATTAATTTTATTTTCCATGACAGTCACCTGATTTTTTTGAAATAGTAATCGTATTCCAAGAATATGGTTTTACCTGAATAGATAACTTGTTTTCAGTATCTGTAATTGAATCGGATATTTCCCGTGGCTGAATTTTGTTTTGTTCGTCTCGTGTATTCTTGTCCAAAAGATTGTCGCTAAATAAGGCAGTATGATGGTAAAGCAAATCGTCATCGAAATCATCATAATCTAGAGAAACGATCTGTTCAGAGTCCGTACGATTTACCAAGAAGACAACCAAGCCTGTCTCATTTTCTACAATACAAGAATCCACAAAATCAACACCACTAATCTTTTCAACATCATATTTTGGTCCATCTACAATGGATTCCATTACACGACCTTTAGCAAGTAACGCAAGATCCTTCATTACGTAATAAGTTGGATTTACCCAACTATCTCCCATAGCATCTGTTAAGATTAGTGGGATAGTATTAACTAATAATGATTGACAACCAATCTTGACTCGATCTGCATGCCTTAATATAGCCAAACCTAACGACCCAAAAAGCAAGGTATCTTCCATCGTAAATTGACACCAGTCAATCGGACTTCCCACCTCAAACGGATGATTTTCTTTTTCAGGTTGCGCATGTACGTTCCATTCATCAAAAGCTAAAAACATAGTCTTATCACTACGTTTTAGAGCTTTAACATAATCACATGTCGCCACAATTTCATCAATTTGACGATCAAATCGTTTTGATTTTGCCAAATAAGTTGGTGTATCATCTCGCTCATTTTTCGGTGGCTTCGTTAAATCATCTTCATCGTATTTATCAATATAATTGTGCAATGCAAGATAGTCTACATTATCATAAGCACATTCTAGAGCAATCCGATCCCACTCAGGATAAGAAGCTAAACGTGGTGTCGAGCTCCCTACCAAGACTGTCTCAATCGTATCATCTACTAACTTCATCGCTTTAGCAGCTTCATTAGCCAATAAGCCATATTCTTTTGGTGTTTTAGTACCAATCTGCCAGGGACCATCTAACTCATTTCCTAGACACCACAATTTAATTCCAAAAGGTTCTTCAGCCCCGTTTTCTCGTCGCAAATCACTCCAATACGTACCTTTAGGAAAATTACAATACTCCACAATTTCCTGGGCATCTTTTATTCCTTTTGTCCCTAAGTTCACTGTAAAAATCGGCTCAGCGCCAACTTTTTCTACCCATTTCATGAACTCATGAATGCCAAATGTATTAGGTTCAATAGCTCTCCAAGCAATATCGATTTTTCTTTTTCGATCCTCAAGAGGTCCAATGGTATCTTTCCAGTCATACCCCGAGGTAAAATTCCCTCCTGGATAACGCACCACCCCCAAGGATAAGTCTTTCACCAAATCTAAAACATCCTGACGAAAACCATTCTCATCAGCAGTAGGATGATTTGGCTCATAGACACCGGTATAAATGACACTTCCCATATGTTCAATAAACGAACCAAATAGTCGTTTGCTAACTTCACCAGTATAAAATCCTTTACGTGTTGTAATCGTTGTTTCCATGACTTAACCTCAACTTTTTCTTAGTAATAATCCAGCTAGTTTCCAAAAAGCTCCCGCAAATATAAATAAAAATAGCGGAAAAATGAAAATCAATCCGGCATAAACAATCGTAACCAATGCTAAAAGTATAAAACGTGGTAGGCTACTCAAAAAATCAAAGACACCTGCTTGTAAACTCTTAATTAATGACTGGGGATTGCAGATATCCTGACGTAAATAACCGCAAAAGGCCCCAAAACACACGAAAGTAGAAACTAATAAGAATATAGCTAATACTCGCATGTCTGCTTGACCATTAGTCATAACTGTCAGATTCAAATGATTAACAAGTAGGAGCGCTGCAATCAGTAAAGTAACCAAAAGCGATGATCCAAAATGTTTTTTAAAATTAGTAAGATAGTGACGAAAAATATTACCAGTAGCACCATCTTTATGCCAAATCAACACTGTAGCTAGCGCCCCACGGCAGGATGCCGTGAAGCTGACTAACGGTAGACAACCAATAATCCAGAGAATACCTAGCAATAAATAATCACTAATTGTAATCAACACACTATAAAATCGACTCTCGATTAATTTACTCATTAAAATTTACTCCTTCATACCAGACATTGCTGTCCCTTGAACAAAATATTTTTGAGCAAAGATATAAATTATCAATAGTGGCAACATGGAAATAACTGTCCCTGCCATTACAGGCCCATAGAAGGAAATATTTTGACCACTAAACAATGCTAACCCTGAAGGCAATGTCCGCATCTTGGCACTTGTGGTCATAATTAATGGGTACAACAAGTCATTCCAGCTATTCATCAAGGTAAAGATTGCTAAAGAAATCATACTTGGTTTACTTAGTGGCAACATAATCTTCAAGAAGATTTGGAACTCATTCAGACCATCAATACGAGCGGCTTCTTCCAAATCTTTTGGCAAAGTAACGAAGAAGGAGCGCATCATATAGATCCCAAAGGCGGTAGTCATTCGTGGAATAATCATCCCAGGATAACTATCCAATAACCCTAAAACATTTACTTCTAAGAACAAAGGAATCATAAAGACTTGAAAAGGAATCATCATAGTCAATAAAACAAAGTAAAAAAGTAAGTTTTTACCTTTAAACTCCATTCGAGCAAAAGCATAGCCAGCTAATGAATCAAAAAATACAGAAGTAATAACCACACCACCAGCAAAGATAACTGTATTCTTAATGTAATCTAATAATGGAATCGTACTCCATACCTTTAAGTAATTATTCAAAGTATATTTATCAGCGAAAATCTGAGGTGGATATGAAATAATATCCTTCTCAAACTTAAAAGATGAAATTAATAACCAAAGAAATGGAAATGCCACGATAAGCAATACCAATACTAAAATAATTCGTTTCATGATCATTTGTGTCTTACTTTTTCCAGGAGCAAGAGTCTTTTTCTTAACTAATGTATTCTCCATGATTAGTCCTCCTATCGCATTTGTTTTTCTTTGCGACTAATATACAAGTTGGTAGAGATTGCGATTATCGCGATAATTACAAATAAACAGCTAGATAGAGCTGAGGCATACCCTAACTCATACGGAGCAGTAAAACCGCGTGAATAGATATACTGTACAGCCGTTTCTGTTTTGAATTGAGGACCCCCACCAGTTGAAACATACACTTGGTCAAAGACTTGCATGGAACCTACTAAATTGGTTAATATACAAAAACCAAGAGAAGGTACAATTTGGGGTAACGTAATATTGAAGAATTTTTGACGTTGGGAAGCACCATCCATTTCAGCTGATTCATAAAGTGAAGGAGAGATTCCTTGAATTGCAGTCATTAAAATAGTCATAGTTACACCAAAATTTTTCCATACTGTCATAACTGCAACAGTCGGCATTGCTAGAGTCGGATCCCGGAAAAACTGAGGAGCTTCCATCCCTAAACGAGTAAATAAATAAGGAATGGCCCCAATATTTGGATCTAATAACATTGAGAAAATGATAGCAATTGAGGTTAAGGAACAGATAACCGGAATATAAAATACCGAACGACAAAAGCGATTAAATAAATTTGTTTTTGAAAGAGCCACTGCCATCAATAGACCGACAATGATTTGTAAAGGAGTTTCCATAATTGTGAAATACAAAGTATGCCACAATGAGTTAATCGCTCGCTCATCTTTAAAAACTCGAAGAAAATTCTCAATACCGACAAAATCCTTACTAGTAAAGAAAATATTCATATTTGTAAGACTAATGATAAACGTTCCTACTAGAGGTACTACTGTAAATAGAAATAAAACTAATAGTGATGGTAGAAGAAATAGATAAGCTGCATGATTGGTTTTATTCCAAAAAGCTAATGGATTTCTTTTATTAATACTTTTTGCTTCCATGATTATCCTCCCTATATAAACAAGCTCTGAGACTCTCGATTGTTAAAAGTGCAAAATGTAAAAATCTTCTTAGAACTAGACTGAAATCACATCCCGCTAGCTCTAAGAAGACATAGACGAACAGATGTCAATTAAGCGATATGAACTAGTCTCAGATTTAAGGCAATGCTTATTCTGCTAATAGAGCATTTATTTCGCTATCTGCATCCTTCATTAATTTTTCTGCATCTTCACCAGCTAATAATTTTTCAATTAATGGGTTGATGATATCGTTATTAATTGAAGGCAATTTATCAAAGCCTGGTAAGAAAGGTTCTGCAAATTCCATTTGTTTTGTTAATTCTGAAACAATCGGATCATTTTTGATTTCTTCATCTTCTTCAACTGATTTCAAATAAGCTGGAAAACCATTCTTCAAACTCCACTCTTTTCCAATTTCAGTTGTATTCCAGTATTTCAAGAATTCATAGACAGCATCCTTTTTACTAGCATCAGTACTTGCAGGAATTGCATATCCAACACCATCTAGAATTGCTGTTTTTTCTCCATCAGCAGAAGCTTGTGGAATTGTAGTTACGCCATAGTTGATTTCATTGGCTTTTAATCCATTGTTCAACCAAGGACCGTTTAACTCAATAGCCAATTGACCAGCATTCATCACGTTGTCCATTTCAGCTCCAGAGATTGATTCTGGACCAGCTTTATCTACATGAATCATTTTCTGAATAGTTTTCAAAGTTTCTAAGTTTTGTGGTGAATCAAATTCTGATTTGGTGTAATCATCGCTTACTAGTTTTCCACCATTAGCTAAAATCCAATTATATAATGGTGCCGTACCATCCTTATTAAAGATGAAACCAGAAACATTTTTTGAATCATTAGCTAATTTTGGTGCCATTTCTGCTAATTCTTCCCATGTTTGAGGAGGATTATTTTCATCTAGACCGGCTTCTTTAAAGAGATCTTTATTCCAGTATTGATACATACCTTGAACTTGCATTGGGATGTAGTATTGTTTTTCATCCACAATTCCTAAATCAACAGCTGTATCTACAAAGTTACTCTTATCAACACCATCAAAATCCCAGAAGTCATCTAGTGGTTGAACTGCACCATTAGCAACATATTGTGCAAAATCACCATAGTTTAATGCAACAAAATCTGGTGCCTTTTTGGATGCGATTGCAGTTGGAAGTTTCTCATTCACGTTTGCCCAAGTCATCACATCCATCTCGATGGTGATACCTTTATCATTTTCTTTATTAAAACGGTTAACAATATCTTGTAAAATTTCACCATCTGATGCAGTAAATCCATTCCAAAAAGTTAACGTTGTTTTTCCGTCTTTGCCTCCATCTCCACCTGACGCACCATCATTTCCGCCCCCACAAGCAGATAAAGATACCGCCGCTAGTGTCAAAGCAGCTAACCCAGTTACTAATTTCTTCAGCTTCATATTCTTTCCTCCTAATTTATATTCAGTAAGTCTGTGTAAACCTTACTGTAAAGACAAATTGATATGACACTTCAAAGTAAAATACTATCTACACTTTCAAATGCAACAATTTGATAGTTAAACTTTTGAAATCAAGAAAATCACAAATAACTTCCCTATTTACATAAAAGTGTCAAAGTTTCCTAGTTAATTCTAAATCAATCAACAAATTAACAATACACCATTCAGAAAACGCTGTCAATATATTTTAGTTAATTAAAAACTGTTTATATCCAATCAATTCATATATTAGTTAATTGAAAAAAGGAGTTTAAAGTTAAGCGTTTACAACATTATAGTTTTATGTTAACTTTAAACAAAAGGACTTTGGAGGTAAAAAGGATGGATTTAGAAATTTCCTATGATTCTCTACCAGTTTTCGAAGCACTATCAAGTAAAATACGCATCGATATTATCAAATTGCTTTCAAAAGAAAAACTCAGTAATAAAGAAATTGCTGAACGGTTAGAGATTAGTAGTGCAATTGTTACTATGCATATAAAGAAACTAGAAGAAGCCTCAATTATTTCTACGGAACGTGTTGGAAAAAAGAAAATTTCTAGTCTTAGAGTGGATGAAATTGATATTCACTTTCCAGAAAAAATTTTCAACGCCTTCGATACCAAGGATAGTTATATTCCAGTCGGTCACTACACAAATTACGAAGTGACTGCTCCTTGTGGATTGGCTAGTCCTCAAGAATTTATCGGTAATCGTGACGATCCAAAACTTTTTATGGATACTCGCCGGATGGATGCAGGTATTATCTGGTTTACACAAGGGTTTGTAGAGTATCAGAGTCCTAACTACATCGAAAAAGAAAATAAGGTTGAAATGATTGAAATTTCCATGGAAATAAGTTCTGAGTTTCCTTTTTATAATAATAATTGGCCTTCTGATATCACTTTTTACCTTAACGACATCGAGTTAGGGACTTGGACTAGCCCTGGTGATTATGGTGATATCCGGGGGAAACTAACTCCTGCCTGGTATCCAGACAATTTAAACCAATACGGATTATTGAAGACAATTCGTATAACAAAACATTTAACCAATATGGATGGTGAACCTTTATCGCCTATAACGATTTCGGATATCCCTACTCATACCGAACGTTGGAAACTTCGCTTTGAAGTCAAGGAAGATGCAAAAAATGTTGGCGGTTGTACCTTATTTGGTAAAAGCTTTGGCAACTATGCCCAAGATATTTCTTTAAAAGCTTATTATAGTTAGGAAGTCTATTAAGAATTTAACCTGAATCAGAAAAAACATCTTCTTAAGATCAGCGAAAACTGGATGAACCGTATATCAAAAAAATCAAACTCCCAAATAACAGGAGTTTGATTTTTTTGTTTACCCGCTTGCATTTCTTACTCTAATACTGGACCTTTGCGACGCTCGCTATTTAGCAGATGATTCAATAGTAGGAAAACTGCAGTGAAGGCTAACAAGACTAGTAAATTTATCTCATAATCTTGATAAAAAACATGATTATAATCCATGTGTTCCGCCACCAAGTTATTGTTCTCCACAAACCAATAAGTGGGGGTAAACGCCGCCAAGAGCCTCACTCCAGCTGGTAGCAAATCTGAATCTACAAAGACACCACTGATAAAGCAACATCCCATAATAAAAATATTGCTAATGCCACTGATTGCTTCAGGATTTTTAATGAACGCCGTCACTAAAGCTGAAAAACTCAGCATACAAGTGGTAAAACAAAGCGTATTCAATAAGAAGAGACTAATCAATCCTCCCTCTTGAGGTTTTGCCACTAGTAAAACAAATGCCACAAAAATTACTGTCAAAATTAAGCTATAACCAATAGTCGCCACATTGATTTTACGAGAAAGTTTTCTGGGAGATAATGGTGAGATACGATTGCGACGAAAAATTTCTTCACGATTAAAAGCCATATTGATCCGACCAAACCCACTAAAGATCGAGACGAAAAGACCATAAGCCAAAAAGTTAAACAACGTGGCAGAAACCATACGTCTTTGCCAAACACCAAAGTCCCCATCATGATGCACCTTGCCTTTGACAGTAAGAATGGGAATAACATCTTCTAATATTTCCTTAGCATTAGTTTTTCCTGTGCCCTCGCGATAGCTGCTAAACGTATTCATAAATTTATTAACCGTCAAGTTGACTAATTGGGAACCATAGCTGCCAGGACGATCTTGGCTGATAATTTCTGGTTTTGTTCCTAGTAGTAATTTTTCTTCAAATCCGGTGGGCACCCACAAGATTTGATCGACTCTCCCAAACCAAAGGGCATCGTCGAGAGCCTTTTGACTATAATCTTCTAGCTCTACCACTTCTTGCTGCTGTGCAAGGTATTTTTGAAAAGCCTGGGCAGTTGGCGTTTTTTCTCCCATAATTACCGCAATCTTTGCTTCAGCAAGTTGATCCGGATTTTGAATGATTTCTTGGGACATGAAAAAGCTGACGAAAATCATCACCACGACGCCAATAATCAGGGATAGTTTGTTTTCTTTAAGAATTTCGAAAATTGCTTTATAAACTGTCATATTGACTCCGCCTTTCGAAAAATACAGTCATTGCCCCAAATAAGAACAGGTATCCCGTCAACCAGAGTAAGTTTTGATAAAAGGGTGTCAAGGACTCGTAATAAAATAACTGATATAAACTTTCAGATATCAAATTGACGATGTTCAAACGACCGGCAAAAGGAAAATATTGATCAATCCAATATTTGATAAATTGTGAGCCCATCATCCCCGCCAAAAAACTCATCAACATAGAGACACTAATACCTATACCGATTTTTTGGTTCCAACTCAAATTCTTCAACAATGTACCTAACAGGGTGCCCAACATAATGGTAGTCAGACTTCCAATAGCGCAGACCAATAAAATCTGCAACCAATGCGAGCCAAACCCGATACCATAGACAAAGTGAAAGATTCCCAGTATCAGTAAAATACAACTATAAAATACTGTGAAGGCCGCCAACAGATTGACGCTGGCAATCAGCACCTTGCTATGGGGGATCATGTCTAGCCGAATACCATTGGGGGATTGATTGGCTTGCTGATCATTGGCGTTTCGCATCCCCCACATAAAACCGTACATAATACTCATTCCCACCAATGTAAAGAAATAAAAACTCATCTGGGAAATTTTGGCATCCGGATTTTTAATCCTAACAAAGTTTTCACCAGATAGTTCTAAGTCAGCAATCTTATCCGGTGATAGCTGGCCATTTTTCACTAAAGTTTGGATGAGGCTTTCTGTCTGCAAGTATTGATCCTGAATACTTTTTAAAATTGTTTGAGGAATTCCTTGTTGAGCGATTGTTAGACTAATTTCCGCCCCAGTCACCTGATAAATACCTATTATTTGCCCTTGCCCAAGTTGTTCACTGGCTGCTTTTTCGGTAAGTTCCGTTGCTGAAAAGAGCGGGTTGTCTCCTGTTTTGACTTCTGCTAAAACTTTCTGAAAATTGTTAGCCCGCTCTTTATCCACTGCCACGATTCCGACTTCCTGGACTTCCATTTGGTCTAAGGTGTCTAGATTGCCAAAAGCCATCTTAAATAAAAGGCCCAATAAAATCGGAAAAATAAACGTCCAAAACAGGAAGCCGCGGTCTCTCAGCAACACTTTTAAACGATAACGATACATGTGCAAAACCATTCTTTTTCATCCTTTCTATCGCTTAATCCCGGAGTCCTTTGCCAGTAATTGCCAAGAAAACATCGTTTAAAGTCGCTTCTTCGGTGTGTAAATGGGCATAGGCAATGGCTTGCTCTTTGAAATATTCCAATAGAGGTAACAAACTTAACTCTAGACTGCTAGAATGGAGTGTCAGTTGTCCAGCATGATAATCGATTTTCACCACACCGGGAAGTTGCTGAATGACTTGCTGTTGCTGTGGGGTCAAGCCACTAGCAGCGACTACCAATTTATCCTCATCCCGGACCATTGACTTCAGTTCTTCTTTAGTCCCTTCTGCGATGACTTTTCCCTGATCCATAATGACGATTTGATTGCATAAGAGTTCGACTTCTTCCATATAATGAGTGGTATAAACGATAGTGGCTCCTTGACGATTTAACTCTTTAATACTTTCCAAAATTCGGCTGCGACTCTGAGGATCTACTGCCACAGTAGGTTCATCCAAAAATATCAGCTCCGGTTTATGGGCAATACCACAAGCGATATTTAGGCGGCGTTTCAAGCCACCAGAAAGTTGCCTAGGTCGAAATTTGCGGAAATCTTCTAATCCTACCAGTTTGATAACATCAGCAACACATATTTGACGTTGATTTTTATCATCAATATACAGGCCACAATAGTAATCAATGTTGTCCAAAACGGTTAACTCTTCAAAAACCGCAATTTCTTGGGTTACTACACCGATACGTCGTTTTAGATCATAGCGATCTGGTGCCATCCTTTCACCAAAAAGCTTGATTTCACCACGGTCGAAACGCAATAGAGATAACATGCAGTTAATGGCGGTAGTTTTACCACAACCATTTGGTCCTAAAAGTCCAAGAACATCGCCTTTTTTAACGGAAAGTTGCAAGTGGTTTAAAGCAGTTAAATCCCCATAGCGTTTAACTAAATTATTGATTTCAATCATCACAGGTCTTCCTCCTCCAAGATTGGTTCTAGCAATCCTCATCAAAAAATCCGATTAGTTGTAACGTAGGACGCTTATTTTGAATTTTTCTTTTCTGCTTGACTCTACTATAATAAAAAGAGTAGGAGCACAACAGTGACTTATCGCCAAAGTCCCCGTGACAAATGTCATTTTTTAACAGGTTTGGCGCATAAATTCTTGCAAAGTCCATCACTGTTGTAAACTATTCCTGATGAGGCCTTTCATGAAAAATGCACAGACCCTCTTTTTAATCTATATTCTGCTACAACTTTGTGGTGTGCTCTTATTAATGACCCTTTACCCAGAACCACTAATCGCCTTGCCTTTTTTGCTTAGTTTATTGGCTTTGGGCCCGATTTATCTGTCGAAAAAAAGCAGTAGCCTTTTGACTATTTGTCTTTTTGGATTGATTGCACTTTTTTGGTGGCCTCTTTGGTTTTTCTTGCCAGCTTTATTTTGGCTATTCTATCAAGAACACTCATTGCCTAATTTATGGGGAGTAACGGTATTATTCCCCTTACTTAGCTGGCCACAGCTTCATTTCTTTAGTCCTTTACTAGTTTTATGGAGCGGTTTACTCTGGTTTTTCGCTCGACAAACCAATCAGCTCCAGCAATTAGAAAGTGCTTTTTTACAATTAAAAGATGACAGCTATGATCGCCATCAGCACATGCAAAACCAAAATCAACAACTACTAGAACAACGGGCCGCCCTATTGGAACTAGAGATTTCTCAGGAACGTAATCGCATCGCGCGGGATATCCATGACAATGTCGGGCATTTACTATCCAGTAGCATTTTACAATTAGCCGCTATTCGAGCCATCAACCAACAAACCCACTTAACACAGCCCCTCCAGCAATTAGAAACAACCATTCATCAAGGCATGGATAATATTCGCCAAAGTGTACATGATCTCCATCAAGATTCTCTGAGTTTATCCGAAGCGCTGCAACTTCTACTCACCGATTTTCCCTATCAGGCCGTAACTATCACAGGAGTTCCCTTTCATCAACTGTCAAAAAAAAGCAATCAAGTTTTACTGCTAGTGACCAAAGAAGCGCTAGTCAATGTGGTCAAACATAGCAATGCCCAAACAGTCACGCTCGAATTTACCGAGTTACCAGCTTTTTATCGCTACCAAATCAAAGACGATGGCACTGCCGTTGCTGGTGAATCGCATGAGAACGGACTAGGATTGATCAGTATGCGCCAACGAGTAGAAGCCATCGGTGGTCAATTTCATTCTGGAGCCACTGAAGCTGGTTTCCAAATCACTGTCACTTTACCCAAAGTCGCTACTAGCTAATTTTAGAAATGAGGTTAATTCATGATTCGTGTCATTGTTGTCGATGATGATCCCCTAGTCACTCAATCCTTAAAAACGATTCTGGAAATTACTGGCGAAATCCAAGTCATCACGACAGGAAGTTCCGCCGAAGAAGCTGTGGTGGCCTATCAAGCAAACCAACCAGACGTCTTATTGATGGATATTCGAATGGGAGCAAGTACTGGTTTGGTGGCCGCTGCTGAAATTTTAGCCAAATATCCGGCTGCGAAAATCCTCCTTTTGACTACCTTTTCCGATGATGAATATATCCAAGAAGCCCTGCGTCTCGGAGTCAAAGGCTATCTCATCAAACAAAAACTGGAAACCATCGTCCCCGCCATCAAAGCCGTTACTAATGGTCAATCTGTCTTCGGCACTGAAATCGTGGAACGCTTGACGGATTTATTGCAACCATCAGACACACGGGCTGAACAAGCGGTGTATGAAGGCCTGACACCCCGTGAACAAGAAGTTTTAGTGCAAATTGCCAATGGAAAAAACAACCGAGAAATTGCCGAGGCCCTCTTTTTAAGCGAAGGTACCGTCCGCAATTACATCAGTCAATTGTTGGAAAAACTAGAATTACGCGATCGGACACAACTGGCGATTTTTTATTATCAACAACAAGGATGACTTGCTCTGAATGATTACACTCCCAAAAAAATAGAGCCTAAGCAAGCGGATAGAAACTTGCTTAGACTCTATTTTTTTAAAGCTTACCCTTCATAGGCTGCTTCAAACAAAGCGACGATATC
>NZ_JBMRGR010000008.1:0-132525 GCF_049384045.1 Enterococcus diestrammenae | reverse complement strand
TTTGTTATCTCAATCGAAATTGAGATGCCCTACACATTGGTTCGTTTTTGCTTTTTGTTCAGTTTTCAAAGGTCTAAATGTCGTTGTCGCTAACTGCTTCAGCAACTCTTATATCTTATCAGCTTCACAACAGAAAGTCAACAAGTTTTTGAAAGTTTTTTTAAGTTCTCATCAGATGAAAACTTCTGCTAATCACCGAAGCGACTCTAACAAGATATCATGTTCGTTGTTATTTGTCAATAAGTTTTTTCGCTTTTTTAAAGGAACAACTCTCGTTTATTCAGTAACAACTTTGTTATAATATCATGTCCAACGCAACGGGTCAAGTGTTTTTTTTATTGATAAAAAACAGATTCCGTAACAGGACATTTATTAATATAGCAATTCTAAAAATAAAAAGCAACTGAAAAAAGTAGCATTTCACTACTTTTTTTCAAATACGAATAATATTATTAGGTAGCCTTTTCAACGTTCCTGATTAATGAAACCACTAACTGATTCAACGTCTTTTCAAAATAAACGTACGTGCTTTTTTTACGATAAATCGTCGAATAAAAAATGAAAAGAGCAAACTCTTTTACAAGTTTGCTCCTTGGGCTTATTCGTTTTGCAAATTGTCCTCGTTAGTTGAGGGCTCATCTGCCATCTTTATCGGAATATATATCCGAAAAATCGTTCCCTGACCTATCACGCTATCGGCAACAATTCTGCCTTTATAGCTTTCTGCCAATTGTTTGGCAATGGAAAGACCTAGCCCATTCCCGCCTTTTGTGCGAGCGCGGGCTTTATCAACCCGGTAAAAACGATGGAAGATTTTCTCCAGATCCTCCGCTGCAATCCCCTCTCCAAAATCTTGGATGGCAATTTCAAACTCTTTTCCTACTTGCTGGATACTTAAGTGAATCTCTTTGCGGTCTGTAGAATACTTCACGGCATTATCTAAAATGACAATAATCAGTTGCTCAAAATGATTTCGATAAATCTTCAAAGGGACTTCTTGTAACAAGTCATCATCTAACGTAAAGGTAAAATCGGGATACAGCATGACAAAGTTATTGAAAACTTGATGCGTCACTTCTTTCCCATTAGTGATTTCATTTCCATAATGAATATCCACTTGCTCTGCTCGAGAAAGATCTAGCATCTCTTGAACCAGTGTCTTCATACGACTCAATTCTTGTTGACTTGCATTCAATGCTTCTTCCAAAATTTCTGGATCATCTTTCCCCCAGCGTTGCAACATACTCAAATGGCCTTCCATAATCGCCACCGGTGTCCGTAATTCGTGGGACACATCTTCGACAAACTGCTTTTGCTGATCCATATAGGTCCGCATACGATCAATCATCTCATTGAAAATTTCCGACAGATCTGCCAATTCATCATTGGTAGCAATTTCTGGCATCTGGACATCTGAGAGTGGATCTTTTCGTAAAGTATCCATCGTATCCCGTAAGACTTTCAATGGTTTAAGGAAGTAAGTCGACAAGAAGAAGCCTAACACACTACTCAAGAGCAATGATACAATTTCTAAGACAATCAGCGTTAACAATAATCGACTACGAATATCATAAAACGCTGACAGCTCATAAAAACTTTGGACATAGCCGATTTTTTCTCTCGTTTTTTTAGAATAAATCGCTTCGACGGAAACGAAGCCCGTCCGTTCCCCCACAGTCGTAATCGTTGGATCTTTGCGCTTGGTTTGCATCAATGCCATCTCTCGATCGATGGTTTGTAAGACATTTTCTTTGTCCAAATTATAAACATAAAGGTGCATGATTTCTTGACCGATAAAGGAAATATAGGGATCAATCGTCAAAAGGTTCCCCTCCAGGTCCGGCACCTGGCCAATTTTGCTACCATCACCGGCCACGCTGTCCGTACCTTCTGTCAAGTAACGATAGGCTAACTCCGAAGTCAGTTCTTCATCAGAATTGGTCAGCCGGGAGGTCACTTCTGACATGGTATCCTCGATGTCTTGCCGCTCATTGGCTACGATTAAATTCACGGAAGACTTGTAGGTAATCACTGCAAAAATCGTGAAGACCACGAAGATAAAGAAAGAACTGGCAAAAGCCCACTTTATCGTTAAAGATGGGCCTTTGAGTTCTTTTTCAGTTGAGATGGGATTTGCTTTTTCCATGATTAGGAACGCATCACATAGCCTGTACCGCGAACAGTCTGAATGTAGCTTTCTTCGCCAGGCACATCAATTTTATTACGTAGGTAACGAATATACACGTCCACGACATTCGTTTCTACTTCGGTTTCGTAGCCCCAAACCTTATTGAGGAGGACATCTCGTGCTAAAACAACATTGACATTTTCCATCAAGGTCAATAATAGCTCATACTCACGCTTAGTCAATTCAATGACATCATTGCCACGACGTACCACACGATTTTCTTTTTCGATGGTTAAGTCTCGGTAAGTAATCGTGGTTTGTTTCGCCACGTTTTTATCGCCTTCGATATCAATTCGCCGTAACAACGCCCGCAGACGCGCCAATAATTCCTCAATAGCAAAAGGCTTCACGATATAATCATCTGCTCCATGATCCAAACCTGATACCCGGTCAATCACCGAATCTCGTGCCGTCATCATGACAATTGGTGTATTTTTCACTTGACGGATACGTCGACAAACTTCCAAACCGTTCAGTTCAGGTAACATTAAGTCCAACAAGATGGCATCCCACTCGTTATTTAATGCTGCCTCCAACCCAGTTCTCCCATTGTAATGCACTTCTGCATTATAGCCTTCATGAGTCAATTCCAACTCAACAAAACGGGCTAAATTCTTCTCATCTTCTATAATCAAGATATTACTCATTGATGTAACAATCCTTCTCTCTTCGCATATTCTTTGATTAACTTTTGTTTTCTTATTAAAATACTATAGCCATTTTATCATGAACCAACTTATTTATAAAGAGGCATATCATAAAGTTATCACTTTTATAGGTAATTAAGTACTAGGACATTGGCATTCTTTCTCTGACAGTTTGATACCAAAGAGGAAGCCTCGGCAATTTCCCTCAAAAAAAACGCCAGTCCTCAAAGACTAGCGTTTTATCTGAATCCCTAATATGTTCGTGATTATTCTTCGTGATACCAACTGTAATGGAAAATTCCTTCCCGATCAGTACGTTCATAGGTATGGGCACCGAAGTAATCCCGTTGCGCTTGGATAATATTCGCTGGCAACCGTGGGCTACGATAAGAGTCAAAGTAGGCGATAGCAGAAGAAAACGTCGGTACAGGTACGCCAGCTTGTACTGCCACAGCCACTACTTCACGAACTGCTTGTTGATATTTTTTCGTGATTTCGACAAAGTAAGCATCCAACAAAAGATTTTCTAGATCTGGTGTAGTTTCATAAGCATCAGTAATTTTTTGTAAAAATTGTGCTCGAATAATACAACCTGCTCGCCAGATTTTAGCAATTTCCCCAAAAGGTAGGTTCCAGTCATATTCTTTTGAAGCGGTCCGTAATTGTGCAAACCCTTGGGCATAACTCATGATTTTACTGAAATACAACGCTTCACGGATTTTTTCCACGAATTCCTTTTTATCCCCTTCAAAGACGTACTTCTCAGGTTGCGGTAAGATTTGACTAGCATTGACCCGTTCTTCTTTGTAAGCTGAGATAAAACGAGCAAAGACGGATTCTGTAATCAATGGCAATGGCACGCCTAAATCAAGAGCGCTTTGAGAGGTCCATTTACCGGTCCCCTTATTACCCGCAGCATCCAAAATCACATCCACAATTGGTTGGCCTGTGCCCAAATCATCTTCTCGAGTCAAGATATCCGCTGTGATTTCAATCAGATAGCTATCCAATTCTCCTGTATTCCATTCTTTGAAAATCGCTGCCATCTCTGAAACAGATAATCCAAGAATGTTTTTCATCAAATCATAGCTTTCTGCAATCAATTGCATATCACCATATTCAATCCCATTATGAACCATCTTCACATAGTGACCAGCACCATTAGGACCAATGTAAGTCACGCAAGGCGCGCCATCTTCAGCTTTAGCAGAGATTTGTTCTAGAATCGGTGCTACGAGGTCATACGCTTCTTTTTGCCCCCCTGGCATGATGGACGGTCCCTTCAAGGCGCCTTCTTCCCCACCAGATACGCCCGTTCCGATGAAATTAATACCCGAGTTAGCTAATTCTTCATTGCGACGAATCGTATCTTTGAAGAAGGTGTTGCCCCCGTCGATCAGGACATCCCCTTTGTCCAAATGAGGAAGTAACTCTTTAATCGTCGCATCAGTCGCCGCTCCAGCTTTCACCATCAACAAAATCCGTCGTGGTTTCTCGATAGCTGCGACAAAGTCCTCAATCGTATAAGTGGCTAAAAGTTGTTTATCAGGATGTTCTTTGACAACTTCTTCAGTTTTGGAGCCGGTCCGGTTATACAAAGCAACCGAATAACCGCGACTTTCAATATTTAAGGCCAGATTTTTTCCCATGACGGCCATCCCCACGACACCAATTTGCTGTTTTGTCATGTTCATTCCTCCAGTAAGTACTTTTATCATTCAGTTTCTTCATTATAGCCCAAAAACCTCGGTAAACAAAGCAAGAGCGACTTTTAAATCCCACTGATAGCTGCATTTTTTTATGTAGACGCCTCCATTTTGAGTTGCTATTCAACGCCAGCATCGACTAATCGAAACTCATCTAAAAAAATAACCTCCGAGACTCCATGGTTAGTCTCAGAGGTTCGCAGTCATTTTCTTGAACAAAATGACTTATGCTTCTGCTTTGGTAGTTACGTCTTTGCCATCGTAGTAGCCGCAGTTGGCACATACGTGGTGGCTCTTTTTCAATTCACCACAGTTTGGACATTCGTTCAACCCGTTGATGGTCAATTTGTAATGAGTGCGACGTTTGTTTTTCTTCGCTTTAGAAGTTTTTCTAGCTGGTACTGCCATTTCTCAATACACCTCCTTGTATTTAAAACGCGAAAGTTCCGCGCGATTTATTCCAATCTTACTGCTTATCTTCGTCGTTAGATTTCTCCAACAATTGGGATAATTGGGCAAGACGAGGATCAATAGTTGGGGCAGCTTGGTTCTTTTGCTGCAAGTAGTCCTCTTCCGAAATGACTTCCCAATCTTCGCCTTTTGGCATTTGGGTCGCGTCTTTCTCGGCTTCCGATAAAATTTGCATCGGAATCTCCAGGACAATGTTATCCACGATGGATTCGACAGCATCTAAGGTTTGACCTTCTAAAATCAATACCTCATGTTCCGAAACTTCATCGCTTTTTTCTTGAAACTGCTCAGGCGTCATAAACTGCTCTGTCACCGAAAAATCTAATGGCAAAGCAACTGGCTCCAAACTTCGCGATGAAGGCACAGTCAAGGTGACCTTCACACGGTAGTGCAGGAGATAGCCCTGATTGTCCACCGTCAACATACCAGCCACTTCAGCTGGGTTCGCATCGATGATTTGAGGATCCCGCTGTTGTAAGTCATTTTTCACATCCAGGGTTTCCTGAAAGGACAGTCCGCTTTCACGGAACTTCCGCAATTCTTGTAAAGACCACTTCATATTTATCACCTCTAAGCAACAAAAGCTATTATACAGGCTGAATTTTACCTTGTCAATGAAATTTTCTTGACACCTTTTCATTCAGTGAAAATAACGCTTTACTCAGCAAATGTCCCTGCCTCACTTCCGCTGAAACTAGCAATAGCTGTCCTCTAGTCAAACGCTTTTTCCCTTTCGAGCTTTCTATGATAGCAATTCTTCGGACACTAGCTCTCATCTTGTTGGTGACAGCAAAACGGCCACAGAATCTGCCTCTTAATTCCTGAACTATCCGCTTTTTTGGAGCTTAATTTTTATAAGCTCGTTGTCTATTAAGAAAACAGCCACTGCTGAATGCAGTGGCTGTCGTCAAATCTAGTACTGAAAGGTTGGCTTAGATGGCTGTTGTTTCGCCACGGTAGACAATCCCACGACGAGGGTCAACAGTTACCAATTCACCGTCTTCAATCTTAGTTGTTGCATCTGCTGCACCAACGATGACTGGAATGTCTTTCGCGATACCTACAACAGCAGCGTGAGAAGTCAAACCGCCTTCTTCTACGATAACTGCTGCAGCTTTTTCAAATGCAGGCATATATTCTTTGTCAGTAGTAGGAACTACCAAGACCATGCCGTCTTTTGCTTTTGCAATTGCTTCTTCAGCAGATTTAGCAACGACTGCATTGGCAACGACTGCTTTTTCACCAACGCCTTGTGCTTCTAACAATTTAGAACCAATCAATTGGATCTTCATAACGTTAGTTGTACCGCGTTCGCCGACAGGAACACCGGCAGTGATCAAGATCAAGTCGCCTTCTTTAGCAAAGCCAAGTTCAACAGCTTTTTTAGTAGCTAAGTCAAACATTTCATCAGTTGTTGATGGTTTTTCAGCAACCGTTGGGAAGACACCCCAGTTCAACATCAAGCCACGTTTTGTGCGTTCGTCAAAGGTAACTGCCAAGATGTTTGCATCTGGACGGTATTTAGAGATCATACGTGCAGTATGGCCGGATTCAGTAGCCGCAACGATGGTTTTTACGCCAAGGTTTTTAGCCGCACGAGCAACTGCGATACCGATTGTTTCAGTTACATCGGTTTTGTCGAATTCGTTGATTTGGAAAGTACCCAATTCTTGTAAAGCTTTTTCAGCTTCCATATCGATTCGAGCCATTGTTGCAACAGATTCTACTGGGTAGTCCCCATTTGCAGATTCACCAGACAACATCGTTGCGTCCGTACCGTCAAAGACAGCATTGGCAACGTCAGAAGCTTCCGCCCGAGTAGGACGTGGGTTTTGTTGCATCGATTCCAACATTTGGGTAGCTGTAACTACGACTTTACCAGCAGCGTTACATTTTTTGATGATCATTTTTTGAACCATTGGTACTTCTTCTGGTGGAATTTCCACACCCATGTCCCCACGGGCAACCATGATACCATCAGAAACTTTCAAGATTTCATCAACATTGTCGATCCCTTCTTGAGATTCGATTTTAGAGATGATTTGAACATGAGTCATGTTCTTTTCTTCTAAGATTTCACGAATGTCCAATACGTCTTGGGCTTTACGAACGAAGCTGGCAGCGATGTAGTCGATATCGTTGTCGCAACCGAAACGAATATCATCAGCATCTTTTTCAGTAATACCAGGTAAGCTGATGGATACGCCAGGAGCGTTAACCCCTTTACGAGAGCCAAGCAAACCAGCATTTTGAACTTCAGTGACTAATTCTTTAGTCGCTTCGTCTTTTTCAGTAATCAACATGTCGATTAAACCATCATCAAACAAGATATGGCCGCCAACATGAACGTCGTCAAACAAACCTGGATAAGTTACAGCGATTTTTTCTTTTGAACCGACAAGTTCGCCGTCCATTGAGATACGCACGATATCGCCAATTTCAAATTCGATTTTACCTGAATCAGTTCCTTGAACAGTTGTACGAATTTCAGCACCTTTAGTATCAAGTAAGATCCCGACATCTTTACCAGTTTTCTTCACAGCTTCATGAACGAGTGTCATACGACCCAATTGTTCTTCATGGTCACCATGAGAGAAGTTAAAACGGAAAACATTTGCCCCTGATTCGATGAGTTTAGAGATAGTTTCCAAGTTATTACTTGCTGGTCCTAATGTACTAACGATCTTTGTTTTTTTCATTACTGAACGCTCCTATTCCTTTATTTAAAAAAGCTGAGAAAGCTCTTTTTTCAATTTTAGACTGCTTGAGAGGTCATCCCACAAAAATTAGAAGGACAATTGTTGGTTCAATTCGTACAATGACAAGTCTGGACGATGTTTGTTGTTTTCCAAAGTCTCCACGATGTCGGCTGCGACAACTTCATTTTCCAACATACCGATGCACATGCCACCTTTGCCTTGTTCCAATAATTCCACGGCATAAGCGCCAAATTTAGAAGCCAAGACCCGGTCGCGAGCGCTTGGTGAGCCCCCACGTACCACGTGACCCAAAATAGACACGCGCGTATGGAAGTCGCCATATTGAGAAAGTTGTTCGGCAAATTCATTGCCGCCCATAACCCCTTCAGCCAAGACAATCAAGCAGTGTTTCTTGCCCCGATCGCGTCCTTCTTGAATCCGTTTGGCAACAGCAGCCATATCAAAGTCATGTTCTGGAATAATGATTTCATCTGCCCCACCGGCAACCCCAGACCACAATGCGATATCGCCAGCGCCACGGCCCATGACTTCAATCACAAAAGTGCGGACATGAGAAGTGGCAGTGTCGCGAATCCGGTCAAGAGATTCCAAAACCGTATTGATTGCTGTATCAAAACCTACTGTAAAGTCAGTTCCTGGGATATCGTTGTCGATTGTCCCTGGAATACCCACTGCTGGGAAACCGTGACGAGTCAAGGCCATCGCTCCATGGTAAGAACCATCGCCACCGATGACAACTAACCCTTCAATACCGAATTTTTTCAATTGTTCGATCCCTTTTAATTGCCCTTCTTGCGTTGCAAATTCAGGGTAACGAGCAGAGTATAAAAATGTACCGCCTCGTTGGATTTTGTCGCCAACATCAGCCACATCCAGACGTCTGATATCACCTGCTACCAAGCCGGCAAAACCGTAGTTGATCCCATAGACTTCCAAGCCATCATAGATCCCTTTGCGGACCACGGCACGAATAGCCGCGTTCATCCCAGGAGCGTCTCCACCACTGGTTAAGATTCCGATGCGTTTCATTAACCTTTCACCTCATTAAATTTTCTATTTTTTGGTTTTATTACGTTTATACCTATTAGGCATTCACCACGAGTCATATTTTACCATTAAATCCTTGAAATGTCTTGATTATACCGCAAGAAAATGAAAAAAATGAAAACGACTGATGCAATTTACTGAAAAGAACATGTAAGCTATTTAAATACAACATTCCCTGAACCTAGCAAGCCATCAAGCTCGCTTTTCACGAGGGGCGTGTTGGCGATTTGGTTTTCTTGGGAAAGAATTTTTTTTACTCCAGATGAAGCATAGACCAAAATCACCGGGACACTCCCAGGATGGGTCGCTATAATATGGAAAAGTTGATTTAAATCCTCCCTGCGCTCTTTGTCCGGCGGAATTCGTAAATAACAAGTCATCTGATCCAAATTGGCTTGGGCATCCCGGGCTAACAACAAGGTGTCAGCAATCAGCTGCAATTCTTGATTGTATTTGCTAATCTCAGCCTTTCCTTCCAAGTAAAGAACATCCCCGACAGCAAAGGTTTGACGCACGTGTCGATAAAGCTTCGGAAAAATCGTGACACTCAGTTCACCAGTAGCATCATTGCCTTCAATAAAGGCCATCTGCTCTCCTTTCTTCGTGCGGATTTCACGAATATCCCGGACATATAACAAAATGCGAACTTTCTGATTGGCTACCAAGTCAGTCACCTGTTGGACGTGGGCTCGTTCTTGTAAAATACCAAATTTCTCAGCCGGATGCCCGGAAAGATAGACCCCAAGATACTGTTCCTCTAAGTCCAGTTTTTCTTCTAAAGAATATTCCCGAACATCGGTTACCTTCAAAGTCATCAAATCAAGTAAATCCAAACTACCGCCACTGTATTGGATATTTTGAATCTTCCCTTCTAACTCCGTCATCAATTGCCGACGATTGGGTTCCAATTCATCAAAGACGCCAATTTGAATGAAGGGGGTCAATAAGTCGACTTTGCGCCATTTGCTGTCCACCCGATAGAGAAAATTATCCAGTGAGGTATAGGGACCATTTGTCCGGCGTTCTTTCACGACTTCAGCGATAAAATCGCGACGGACACCTTTGACAGTTCCAAGGCCAAAGCGAATCGTCGTCAAATCCTCCAAATAAAAGCCAAAGCTACTCTTATTAATCGTCGGAGGCAAAATCTTGATGCCACGTTTTTTAGCTTCTGCTAGATATTCCTTAACTTTGGCCGGGTTACTCCGCACTGATTGTAAGAGGGCCGCAAAAAAGGGACCCGGAAAGTGGACTTTGAGATATGCCATCTGAAAGCCTACAAAGGAATAGGCAAAGGCGTGGGATCGGTTAAATCCATAGCCGGCAAAGCGCTCAATATAATCATAAACTTCATTGGCTTTTTCCCGGGTATGACCCAGGCTGACAGCCCCGTTGACAAAGTTTTGCCGTTGTTCATCCAGGATGCCTTTTTTCTTTTTTCCCATGGCGCGTCTTAAGATATCTGCTTGTCCTAGGCTAAACCCCGCAAGCTTATTGGCAACTTGCATAACTTGCTCTTGATAAACCATGATGCCATAAGTATTTTGCAAGATGGGGCACAAGCTATCATCCAGATAACTGACTTTTTCCTTGCCATGTTTTCGCTGAATAAAATGATCAATATTTTGGGCTGGCCCTGGACGGTATAAGGCATTCACCGCTGCAATTTCTTCAATATTTTCCGGGCCTAGCCGCCGAAGGACATTGCGGATGCCCGCAGATTCAAATTGGAAAATCCCTGCGGTGTCCCCTTTCTGAAACAGTACCATGGTTTGGGCATCATCTAAAGGAATCTGCTTTTGAGATAGTTGCTTACCCGTAACTTTTTTGATCCCTCGCAAGGTGTCATCGATGATGGACAGATTGCGCAAGCCTAAGAAATCCATCTTCAACAAGCCGACAGTCTCCACATCATTCATAGTAAACTGAGTCAATAAAATATCATCAGAACCGGCTTGTAAAGGTACTAACTCCGACAAATCCCGGTCACTGATGACTACCCCGGCCGCATGAGTGGAGACATGTCGGGGTAAGCCTTCCAAGGTCAAGGCTACCGCAAACAAGGCTTGATTCCGGGGTGTCTGAGCCACTAGTTCCCGCAGTTGGACAGATTGATCATAAGCTTCTTTCAAAGTGATTTTCAGCGTATTGGGGACGGCCTTGGACCAACGATTGGACTCAGATTGGGACAGACCAAAGACGCGGGCAGTATCTCGTAGCACCATTTTGGCCGCCATCGTGCCAAAAGTGGCGATCTGAGACATGCGCAGACGTCCATATTTTTGTTGGACGTATTTCAGCACTTCCTCGCGGCGATTATCCGGAATGTCTAAATCAATATCTGGCATCGTGTAGCGCTCTGGGTTGAGAAAACGTTCAAACAACAAATCATATTCGATGGGATCAACATCGGTAATGGCTAAGACATACGCCACTAGTGAACCCGCTGCTGACCCCCGCCCAGCCCCGGTAACAATCCCTGTTTCATGAGCGTAAGCCATCACATCCCAGACAATCAGAAAGTAATCGTCAAACCCCATTTGATGAATCACTGCTAGTTCGTAGTCCAAACGATTTCGGTAAACCTCTGATGCTTGAGAAACACGTTGGGATAGCCCCGTTTCACAGAGTTTCCGTAAAAAAGTCGCTGCATCCTCGCCAGTCGGCACTGGAAATTTTGGCAATAATTTCTGATGCAAAGGTAGTTGCCAGTCACAACGAGTTGCAAAAGCTTCGGCATTGGCCAAAGCTTGACCGTCATGCTGTTGAAAATAAGCAGTTGCTTGTTCCTCGGAAAGCAACTGACCAGAACCCGTCAGCTGCAATTCCTCCAGATCTGCCAGCTGCGTTCCTTCCTTAATATGGGTCATGACTTTGACAGCTTGTAGTTCATCGGCTTTAAGACTTACCACCGAAACTACCGCAAAGGGTAAAATCCCTGCTGCCTGAAACCATTGGGCAGCCTCTTGGTCAGTTTCTTCATTGCTATCGACAGCATAAAAGAGTTTTGGTAACAATTGCTTTAAAGTCGCCAATCGTTCCGGCAATAACTCTGGATGACCATAACGTAAATAGCTGAGTTCATTCCGAGCTGGCAAGACCGCCGTCAAGTCCTCTGAAGGTAAAAAATTCTCTAATTGTACGCGCCCTTCACTCATTTTTTGCGTTGACAGTAGGATCAACTTTTCGTAACCCGCTTGATTTTCAGCAAACAATAGAATTTCACTTTCCCCTTGCTGAACCGGAGAATAGTAATCTAAATGTAAGCCAATCACCGGCTTAAGCCCCGCCTTACTACAAGTTTGAAAAAAGCTGACTGCCGCCGTCAAGACGTTGCGATCACAAATCCCCAGCGTCTGGTAACCCAGTTTGGCTCCGGTAGCTACGTACGCTTCGATGGCGACTGTACTTTGCAATAAGGAAAAAGCGGTTGTGGTATAAATTTGCGGAAAACTCATGAAAAAACCTCCAGAAAATTTCCAAGCTATGTTTTCTTTACTTCTCAAAGAATTATGTTAAACTAAACACGACAGATTTTCATTAGAAAAGAGGTGCCAATATGAAATATATCGTGACGTTGTTCTGGGCCTTTATTTTAGGTCAAGTTGTCGGTTATTTAGGTAGTGCCTTGATTGGGGCTGCTTACAACTTCCAACTCGCCACCATTTTATCTCTAATTGTCGGTGTAATTGTCATTTTGATCGGCACAATCGCCCCACCAAAAGAATCGAAAGCCAGTTAAACTAAAAGGGCAAACAGAAAAACCAGTTACGTTTATTGTAACTGGTTTTTTTGACTTTTCAATCAAAGGGCATCACCAATCTTATTTTTGCGAAAATTAAACAGCGAAAGCCCGATATTCAGCAATACGAAGCCACTAGTCACCCAGAAAACCGCTCGATAGCCCAGTCCATGAGCCACCATTGAGCCGAGCATCGGCCCCAGTACTTGCCCAAAGTTGGAAAACATTTGGTTATAGCTGTAAATGCGGCTAACACCTTCTGTGGGGGTAATTTTGGAAATAATCGTATTGATGGAAGGCATCAAAGCACCAGTGGAAAACCCTAGTAAAAAGCGCAAAACGCCCAATTGGAAAGGAGTTTGGACAAAGCCCATCGGAATAAAGCAGAGTAACGATAAGACTAAACCAAAGAGCAAGACTTTATGGTTGCCAATGCGATCCCCGATTTTTCCCAACGTGGGGGATGACAAAATTGCCGAAACACCTGAGATTGAGACAATCAAGCCACTGACAAATAAGAGATTTCCGCCAGCGCCATGCAATTGGCGAATGTAGAGCGTCAATATTGGGCTAATGCTCGTAACACCGACTTGTAAGATTAAAGAAGTGGCAAACAAGCCGATCAAAACTTGCAAATTGCTAATTTTCCCCAAAATTTCTTTGGTAGTCAGCATATCTGTCTTATCCACTGGTTGAAAATCTTCTTTGACAAAAAAGATGGTTAATAAGGTCGTTATCAACAATACTGTACCGGTAATAATGAAGACATTTTCCATCCCAAACCACTCGGCCAAAGCACCGCCCATGGAAGGTCCTATCAAGTTGCCGGCAATTGCCCCAGTAGCCAACGTCCCTAACGCCCAGCCACTTTTTTCTTTGGGTGCTTGAAAGGCAATCAAAGCCGTCGCATTTGGTATGTATCCGGATAAAATTCCCGTCATAAACCGCATAATCAATAACCAATATACATTTGGGACAAAAGCTAAGGAACCCATGGTAAAGGTCATCCCCACCGCTGCCCGAATCATCATCAAACGCCGGCCTTTGCGGTCAGCCAAATTTCCCCAGATAGGCGCGACCACAGCCGAAGCAAAAGCCGTAACCGAAATTGCCAAGCCTGAAAAAAGTTCTACCTGATTTTTGGGCGTCCCCAATTGTTCGATATATAAGGGAATAAAAGGCATTACCAGACTAAAACTAGCGCCCGTAAAAAAGCAACCCACCCAAGATATCAGCAAATTCCGTCGCCAATCAATCTTCATTTTTTCAACCTTCCTTTCCACCTCATCCTAACTATACCTTAGTTTTTCATTGGAGAAAACCACGAAGGCCCTTAGCACGCCTTTTTTACATTTAGAAACAGCTGGCTTTGGAGATTGAAAAAAGCTTGCCCTTTCAAGGAAGGACAAGCTTTTTTTGAAGCCAGAGATTATAAAAAGGCTAAAATCACGAAGTTTGCGATAAACAGTAGATCTACCACCCAAATAATCGGTGACACTTCTTTGGTTTTGCCTTTCACGACTTTGATCAAGGTGTAGAAGATAAAGCCGGCCGCAATCCCGTAAGAAATGCTGTAGCACAAGCCCATGAAGATCGATGCGAAGAAGGCTGGTACGGCTTCTTCCAAATCCGGCCAATTAATGTCAGCAAAGGAAGCCAACATCATTACCCCGACCAAAATCAAGGCTGGTGCGGTTGCTTGGGTAGGTACTACAGAAATCAGTGGTGAAAAGAGACTAGATAAAGCAAACAAAGCTGCGACTACAACAGAAGTCAAGCCGGTACGACCACCAGCTCCGATACCCGCTGCTGATTCCACGTAAGTCGTGGTGTTTGAGGTCCCAAAGATTGCCCCAATCGAGGTAGCAATCGCATCGGCAAACAACGCTTTATCCATTTTAGTATTGAAGCCACGGCTATCATCCAAAGCATCTTCATCTTCTTTAGAGAAGATGCCCGTGCGGCGACCCGTACCGATGAACGTGCCGATGGTGTCAAAAGTATCAGATAAACTAAAAGCGATAATCGTCATCAATACTTGCGGAATTTTTGACGTATCAGAAAATAGCGACTGCATCCCGTCTTTCCCGAAAGCTGCACCAAAAGTTGTTCCGAGTTCATTGATGGAAGCCCCCAGAGAGTTTGCTTTCCAATCAATCGTCCCCAAGTCCACCACACCCATCAAAATACCGATGATAGTTGTTGCGACGATCCCAATCAAAATGCCCCCCCGGACATTTTTTACGACTAATAAGGTCGTAATTACCAAACCAATTAAAGCTAACAAAACGCCACTATTGTTAAAGTTCGCCAAAGCGGGGACGATACCACCGTTTGTGACAACACTAGTTTCGGGATCACCCGCGACGATATTGGCTTTTTCAACAGTAAAGTTTAACAAGTTAGCATTTTTCAAACCCACATAGGCCACGAAAATCCCAATCCCACCACCGATAGCGTGTTGGAGACTTTCAGGAATGGCGTGAATAATCATTTTTCGAATCCGAGTAATCGTAATTAAAATATTGATCAGCCCACAAATGAAGACCATCGCCAAAGCTTCTTGCCAAGAGTACCCTAAACCAAAAACAACAGTATAAGTGAAGAAAGCATTTAGACCCATCCCTGGCGCCTGAGCATAAGGGACATTGGCAACTAACCCCATCACTAACGTCCCAATCACTGAGGCGATGATTGTCGCTAGAAAGACCGCTTGAAACGGCATCTGAGTTTGCGACAAGATGGATGGATTGACAAACAAAATGTAGCTCATGGCAAAGAAAGTGGTAATCCCCGCCATCACCTCCGTCGAAACAGTGGTGTTGTTTTCCTTAAGCTTGAAAAACTTATTCATGAAATTTTCTCTCCCTAAGACAATAATATAAGTGCGATTAGGAAATTTCCTAACACAGATGATTATAGGAATAACTTTAAGAATTATCAAAGAAAATCAGAGCTTTTTTGAACTTTACCTAACGAACGTTCGTGTTTTACTGATTATATAGCCTATTTTTCCGAAAAACAGTCGCAATTCATTCGTTTTTCTCTTGAAATGTATGATTACCATTCAGAGAGAAGTCTTGCTGACTTTCCTAGCTGCCCCTAAGCTTTTCTTAAATCCCGAGAAATTCTCTTTGAAAATTTTGTGAAAATTGTAAAGCATGGTAGAATGTGACAGATACTACGGAACAAAGGAGTATATTTTATGACACAAAAACTTATTGCAATCGACTTAGACGGAACGACTCTCAATGGGTCTTCACTTATTTCACCAAAAACCAAAGATGTCTTGCAACGGGCGACCAAAGCTGGTCACATTGTCAGTATTGCCACTGGCCGACCTTTTCGTATGAGCGAACAATTTTATCGTCAATTAAATCTGAAAAGTCCGATGGTGAACTTTAATGGCGCTTTGGTTCACCTGCCCTATCAACATTGGCTCCAAGAATCAGAAACGCTATTTAGTCGCGACATCGTTTTTGACATCTTGGCACAAAAAGACGCATTACAACTGGACTATATCGCCGCGGAAAACCGGGACACTTTTTTTGTGGATCGAATCGACTTTGAAGATGCCTACCTCTTCTCCAACGAAAAACCCACGGAAGCCAACCTGTTGGAAAATCTCAAAACCAATCCCACTTCCATGTTGGTTCAAACCAACAATGACATGGCAGAAACTGTGACGGATCAATTGGTACAGCAATACTCTGATTATGTAGATGTCAGTACTTGGGGTGGTCCGAAAGCCATTTTAGAGATTGTTGCCAAAGGAATCGAAAAAGCTCACGGAGTTAAAATCATCGCTGATTCCTTCCAGATTGATCGTCAAAATATCATCGCGTTTGGTGATGAACACAACGATGTGGAAATGTTAGACTATGCCGGTTGGGGTGTCGCGATGGCCAATGGTTCAGAAGGTGCCAAAGCAGCTGCCAATGATATCACCGAAAAAACCAACGATGAAGATGGTCTAGCGGACTACTTGGAAAAGTACCTCGCTATCTAGAACCGATTGAATCAAAACAAAAAAGCCTGATCCCTACCAGTAATCAAGGGATCAGGCTTTTTTCAGATACACAATATCCTCTGATAATTGACTTGCGTTTTTTCTTCTATAAATAGAAAAAACTTTTACCTGTGATTTGTAAATGAAGAACTTTTCAATTCTAAACTACCATAAACAACTTCCTCTTTACTCAAACAGCAGCTGCCAGTCCGGCAAGTTGGCGCAGTCATTCAATTAGTGGCCTCGATGTTCCAAATTCAATCTTCTCTCTCTTTGATCAAAAAAACCGACACAACCTGTGCCGGTTTACCTGTTTGAATTAACCTAAAAATCCTGCTAAGAAGTTGCCTCCGTACAAAAGCGCCATACTATACAAGAAGATAGACAACGGTTTTGCCAACAAGATAATCGCAGTGTATTTTTTGAGTGAAATGTTTGTCAGCCCAGCCATCAAACACAACGCATCATCGGGAGCAACCGGTAAGAATATTGCCAAGGTGAAAAGCTTATCAAAACGATGTTGATTTTCCAGCCAACCAGAGTAGCGATTATAGGTTTTATCTGAAACCATACTCAAAATAAATGGTTTGCCATAGCGTCTTCCCAATAAGAAAATAATGATGGAACCGATACAGATGCCGACATAATTGTACACAAAGCCCATCATCGGACCAAATATCAATACGCCAGCCGCACTAGAAATCCCCCCAGGAATGATCGGAATCACCACTTGCAAAATCTGTAACAATATAAAAATCAAAGGGCCCAAGATGATGTTGTCTCCCACTAGTCCTCGTAAGGCATTCATGTCTTTGAAGACACCGAGATTGATAAAATAAATGGTCAAACAGACCGACACGGCCAAGCCGATGACTGAAATTGTATTGATTAATCTTCTTGAAGCTGTCACGCTCATGGGATCATCTCCTTTTCTCCTTTATTATAAAAGAATGCCCCTTGCTTTTCGATCTTTTTACCTGTCATTTGTCAAACAGTTTTGTAAGGTAGCTAGCTTCTCTCATTCACACCTTTACTATAAAGCGTTTCGGAAAAAAGAACATCAGCCTTTAGGCGTAATTTCCCGCCTCAATCACTAGTAGAGGCTGTCGATTGCTTCCGCTTCAGCCAATGAACCCATTTACGAATGACCGTTTCGCAAGCGCCTGTAATCATAAAAGCACCAGCAATTGCGGCGGCAGTTACTAAAACGATGACGACATTTTCTGTTGCCACTTGATTGTCCCCTAACACCAGCTCTCGAACCGCTTTATAGGCTGGGCCTCCTGGTACTAGTGGGACTAAGCTTGGAATATTGAAGATAATAACTGGCATTTTTTGAAAACGAGAATAAAAAATACTCAGTAAGCCGATTAAAAAAGCCGCGATAAAATTGGCTAACCCTAAGCCAGTCCCCACTTCCCGCAATCCCCAATAGACAATCCACCCCAAACCACCAGTAATGCCAGTGGCTACCAAAGCCTTACGAGGAATATTGGTCAGAATGCCAAAAGCCACCGAACTTAAAAAGCCAAAGAATAATTGAATCAACCAACTCATCATAAGACACCTCCAAAGGCAGATAAGATAAAAGCAATCCCGATACCGATCGCCGCAGCTGTGAAGACAGCTTCAATTCCTCTTGCAATGCCACTGATCAAATCCCCTGCCATGATATCGCGAAAGGAATTGGTAATGGCCACCCCTGGTACTAAAGGCATCACGGCCCCGATAATTAGATTATCAACATTTTCTGCCAATCCAAAGTTGACACAAAAGACCGCTGAGGCCCCAATGACCAGCGCCGCAATAAACATATCCAAAAAGCTCAGCCCCAACCATCTTTTCGCCACTGTCGCACTAAACAATCCCAAGCCACCAATGACAAATGTCGCGATAAAATCACGCCAACTGCCACCAAAGGCATACATCAAGGTAGCACTGACTATACCAGCTGCCAACACTTGTGTGATAAAGCGATAACTTGGCGTATTTTTTTGAGCTTGTCGCAACCGGTCGTACAGTTCCTGTAAACTAATTTGCCTTTCGGCAAATTGGCGCGACAGCTGATTCACGGCAACGACTTTTTCCAAATTAATCGCCCGTTCATGGACATCTTCCAACTGGCAATACGGACCTTCTCTAAAACCCATAAACAAACCTGTCGCGGTGACATAGCTAACACAATCAGCTTCACCAGCATTGCGGGCAATGCGCAACATGGTATCTTCCACCCGATAAACTTCTGAGCCATTTTCCATCATGATTTTTCCTGCTAACACACAAGTTTTTAAAATCATTTTTTTATTTTTACTCATTTGCCAGTCTCCTTGTATGAAGTTGTTTTCAAAACAATAATGCTAGGTTATCTGAAATTTTGGTATTCAACATTAACAAGTTTATTTTCAAATATATTAATAACCAAAAGAAGTATAACAATAAACCTGCTATTTAGACATCATCTGTCTTTTTTACTCTTAAAAATCCGTTAATAGTCCAGCTTATAAAACACTAAAGTTATTTTATAATTCGTTTTTGTACCTTAAATAATAACGTAACGAGTGTATCATTTCCCAAAAAAGAGATTTCCCTTTATAATGGATTCAGGCATAGATTACGTTATAATAATGAAGGGAGTATTGTTATGCGTCGAAAAGTTTATACCAAAGACCAGATTCTTAAAGCGGCCTATGAACTGATAGCAAAAGAAGGGTTTGGTAAATTTACCGCCCGCAACATTGCCAAAAAAATGGGGATTTCGACCCAACCGATCTATCTTGAGTTCAAAAATATGCAAGATTTAAAAAACACTTTAGTAGAATCTATCATGACCGACTTACACGAAAATGTCTTTCCAGTTCGTCATACAGATGATATTATTGTCGATCTCGGTCTCAATTATATCAATTTTGCTCGAGAAAATCGCAATTTATATGTTGCCTTGTATGTCGATGAGTATGGTGGCGGCCAGATGGTACACGATTTTTCTTACGATTACTTTAAAGAAAACGTGTCAAAAGATCCAAAATATGCCGATTTAAGCGAAGACTACATTAAACCGCTTCACGATGGCATTTGGATCACAGTCACTGGGATTGCTTCGTTGATGTCTTCTGGAATCATCCAGCCTAGTCAAGAAGAGATTATTGAATTAATCCAACGGGCTATTGAAATGATTTTAAACGTCAAAGAACCCGAAAAAGTCTTCGATAATTACTGAACTTGTCACCACTCATGAGTGATTTTCGCAAATCATACAGGAGTGGTGGTATTTTTTCTTGACAAATCCGTAATTTTTGCGAAAATAGGACATGTGCCTTGGAGAGTTGGCAGAGTGGTAATGCAACGGACTCGAAATCCGTCGAACCGGCTAATACCGGCGCGCAGGTTCAAATCCTGTACTCTCCTTATATAAAGAAAGAAACCCCGTCCTATCGAGGTTTCTGCCATCTGTTTCTAGTTTTGACTTGATTTTGACTTGATTTATCAAAAATTCACTCATAAACGCTGGGGGCATTAGCATTTGTCAATCATTGGCAAGTGCTTTTTTTATGTAATGAACACGCCCCTCCCTCGCATAAGAGACGCGTTCAACCAAAAGTACATAATGAGAACTATCTTGTGTTCTACCTCCACTCACAACTCAATCATATTATGACAAGTAGCCGTTCATTCTGTGGACGTTTTTTCATTACTCATTTTTGAGTAACAGCTCAGGGCGTGAACTACTTTACACCCTCCACACATTACCGTCTTGGACAAATTTATCCGCCACGTTAGCTAACTGAACGATTCGTTCACCCAGAGCCCTCCAGTATTCCTAGCGAAACACGCTTAGAATGCTCCTCTGGCACACGGTTCTCACCCAAAATCGACAATAAGCGACATTCCCACCCTGTTGTGGTCTACTTCACACTTCTCCAGGTTCAAGGATCGCATAAATTCCGCTGCAACTTCATCGCCTGGTTTGAAAATTTTCGCTTTGCTTGGGTCTAGTGTAAATACCACTTCATCACGTATAATCCCCAGGAAGGAAGGCTCATAGCTTTTCAGATACAGCTTGCCCATTTTTAGATTGAACTCCGGCAATTTTGCTATTTGCTTTTTGTTGTACACGCCTGTAATGCCCTTTATTTGCGTTTCTAGCCGTGCCTCTGCTTCAATCCGTCTCTGTCTATACTCATACGGTTCAATACCGTATAGGTCAGCCATTGCCTTATCTGTGCCTGGTTCAGCACTAAACGGCTTGCCATACTGCTGACTGATTACTCGCCGTTTAATATGCGTGACATACTTATCAGATAAGAGTTTGACATCAGCCTCATCTACCAGCTTTAAAGCGTTGAAAAATACAGTAGCCGCCTTCTGGTCCCATTCGGTCAACTCACTACTTAATTCAATATAACCTTGCCATTGTCGCAAATAATGTTTCGCAAGCCAGCTCATAATGCAAATACCTCCGCCATTGTTGTTACATCGTTCAATACATCGCCGGACAGCGTGACTTGCTCCGGTTCAGGCTCCAACTGCTCCCTAAAGCAAATCGCCGTTTCAATCTCTTGGATCTCGGTTGCTACCTTTTGCAATAACTCCATCGAAACATAGCCTCTTTTTTGCCCTGTATAACGTGATTTCAAGCGTTTTAGCTCATCGGCTGGTAAACTATCAAGATACATATTAAAATGCTTATTCCTAAAGATATTACGGTCTATACGGCGCTCTACTAAGTCCATGCGGTCATAAAGGTTAACAATCTCTTTATCCGGCCGAAAACCGCACGAAACAACACCCAAGGATGAATATTCTAGGTGGGTGGTCATGGACTGCTGATAGAACTCCCAACGCAATTCGTTAAAGTGTCTCTTGAGTTCCGATATCCTCTTGCTCAGTCTAAAATACTCTTGAACAATCAACTCATCCATCACGTCCATGCAGTAAGCCCCCTTTTATTATGTATAAGAGGTGGTCAAAGCCACCTCAAAAATAAGTTATTAGATAAGACTAACATTTGTAGCGTTCAATCCTCTTTCTGTTTCTGCTGGTTCAAAATTTAGCGATTGATTCGCCTCCAATTTTTTATATCCTGGCATATCAATTTCTGAATAGTGAACAAAATAATCGTGCCCATCTTCCCCAGCAATAAAACCAAATCCTTTAACTTCGTCAAACCATTTTACAGAACCAATGATTTTCTTTTTTAAATCTACACTCAAACCGGAACACCTCCCATATCCATGATTGCTTGTTTACTCGCTTGCTCCATTTTCCTGTTTAATCGGTCCAGTTCAGACGGATTATTAGCATCCACATTCCCAAAGTGATTGTGTTGCTCAACGGAGATATTCCCTTGTGGCCCTCTCGGATTTTTCTTTTCGGGATCCGTTAGAGGCGTGACTGTGGTTTTTCCATTGCCAACATTTAACAATTCTGGACCAGCTTCACCGACGATTGCTTGACCATTAATTAAGTGACCGCCTTTGGCTAAATACGGTATTTTCCCGATTGAAAAGGACTTCCCACCTACACCTGGAACCCATTTAGGAATCTTGATATTATTCAAACCACCGATAAAGCCGTTAATCAGCCCAATCATGCCATTAATAGGCGCTTTGGCCATTGCAGCAATACCTTCAAAAATACCGCCAAAAATATTTACTACGCCTTTCCACGCTTTCGACCAATTCCCGGTAAATACTCCAGTAATAAAATCGATAAAGCCGTTAAATATTCGCTTTCCAGCACTAGCAAAGTTGTTAAAATTCGCCATGATACCATCAAACACACCGCCGATGTGGTTTTTCAAGAAGTCAAAGACCGATTTCCCGACGTCCTTTATTCCTTTGAAAAAGGCATTCACACCATCTCTAAACCACTTACATTTGTTGTAGGCCAGAACAAATCCTGCGATTAGCAAAGCAATCCCTGCTATAACTAGCAAGAAAGGGTTCTTTGCTAAAAATCCAATAAGCTTTACCCAACCGCCTTGTAATGTTGCGATACCGCCAGCCACTTTTGTCACAGAACCAAGTAACGTACCGAGAATAACTAAAAATGGTCCGATAGCAGCAACAATCAAACCTATTGTCACAATCCAATTTTTAGAGTCTTGATCCAAACTTTGAAACCATTGAGCAAAAGCCTTTAATGCATCAGCAGCCTTCTGGATATAGGGAGCAAAAATATTTCCAACCTCAGCTCCGGCCAACATAACCTCATTCATGGCACTTTGATATGTGACCGTTTCTTTTATTTCATCTTTGAGTTTACTACTAGCGCCTTCTGACTCTTCATAAGCAGTTTTGTTATCCGCTAATGTTGTGTTGGCTTTTTGCATTGCTTCTATTACTTTATATCCCGCATCTTCACCTTGAGATCCAAAGATTGCTGAGATTGCTGCAGCTTTTTCCTGCTCCGTTCCCAGATTAGTAATTTCACTTGCCAAGAGTTGGAACGCTTCTTGATTGGTTAACCCGCCTTCTTTAATCTCATTAAATAATCCTTGGAAATCCCCACCTAAATCAGCAACGGCCGTTTCTACAGTTCCATCGCTCATGCGGATTCCAAATTCTTTCACTAGATCGTTCACTTTGTCGAGATTATAGGCACCACCATCTAATCCGGCCTCTAAAATGGCAAACATTTCCTCTGCCGAATAGCCCGAATCAGCAAACAAAGGTGCGTACTCCGCCAAGTTGTCTCCTAATTCATGAGTCTTATCCAGCCCATTTTGAGTAGCCACGGTAATTAAATCCATAGCTTCTTCTCCACTAAAACCGTATGTCGTCATTAGAGAATTAGCCCCACGCAAGGTTTCATCCATGTCAGCATCAAAAAGCTGTTCGAGAGCTAAGGCTTTCTCGGTCATTGATTGGATAGCGTCAGAACTTTGATTTTTTAACTCTGGAAATTGGTTGATAATCCGCACGACAGCTTCTTTCGCTTCGTCAATACTGCCAACCATCCCATCGGCAAAAACATCTTCCATTGCTTGATTCAGATTTTCTGCCTCGGATTCCGTCAACCCAAAAGCCGCTTGGATTTCGGACTGAGCAGTATTAATATCATTAGCAGCATTGATTCCAGCCGCCCCAATTCCCAAAATGGGCGCTGTAATACCAACAGACATCTTTTCACCGACACCTTTAACCTTTTCGCCGGCTTCTTCAATCTTGCCCAGTTTTTCAGCTGTTTCAGCTGACATCTTTCCTTGCTCTTCTAGGGCTTCATTTGTTTCTTCTAATGCACGTTTCAACTTGTTTTGACCGGTTTCGGATTCTAACATTTTCTTGTAGAGCTTTTCGGATTCAGCAGAATATTCACCAGTTTCTTTGACAGACTTCTCATATTCTTCTCGGAGCATCTGTGTTCGCTGTTCAGCTAATGCGACTTGTTTCTCTAGCTTTTTCTTGGTTGCGGTCAACTTCTCGGTTTGAGTAGCATCTTTATCCATTGCCGATACATGGTTCTTGTACTCGGTGTTAGCCAAGTTCATTTCTTTGTTGATGGCTTTAATTGATTGCGAATAAGCAACCTCGCCATTCGTTTTAAAATTTAAAACTACATCAGATTCTTTTCCTGCCAACGTCTACCATCTCCTTTGCATCGTCGCTAAGAACTCATTTTCTTTCTCCTTCATTTCATCTTTAAGTACATCAAATTTATTTCCATCCACAAGTTCGCCCTTGTTGAACTCCGAGATCAAAAAATTGCACAACTCGATTCGCTTCGATAATAATCGCATAAATGCTTTTAAATATTTTTTTTCGACTTCCTCAAGCTTTCGAACCTGGATTATAATCAATTCACGCTTGATTTTTTTTAACTTTTTTACTAATGCTTTTAAACTACTAGCCGCATCTTTTGAACTCCCCCAATCAGGAAGCATATACTGTTCCCAAACCAAATCCATTTCGATTCTTAACAAATCAGTCTTTTTCATTTGTCATCTCCACTATTCCCTCTCAGACAAGAAACTATTAAATTCTGCCAAACTTTGGACATCTTCTAAATTCTTATCGTACTCAGTTACTAAACGGAGTAGTTCTTTCACTGCCGCTGTATATCTATTGACCATCGTGTTATAAGTCTTCGCCGTTGCCGATTCTTTATAAAATTCTTGACTACCATTCTTAAAAAATTCAACGGTGCCGTTTTTGTTCATGTCAGATTCGAGTTCTGATAGGGTTACGTTCATAAATGCGATTCGTTCTATCAATCCTTCAACAACTTTTACGCTACTCCTAGGAACTTCTTCCATTAGTGCTTTAAGTTTGGCTATTTCAGCCTTAATTAGAGCCTCTTTTTTTGCCAAATCGTTTTGCCCCCCTCCCGTAAGAACCGAATGTATTTTTCGGAGGTCCCCTCCCGTTCCCTTTTCAAAAATTTAAAATCATTTTGAACAGGGGGGATTGTTTTTACGAATCAATTCTAAAATCGTGATCTAATCTTCCGGAAACTCTCAATTCTTCATCTAACCACGAGTTAACCGCTCGCTTAACAGAATATAAGTAGCTACGCACGCCCCCGTATAGCGCTGCATCTAAATTATGTGATTTATTTGAACGAGGATCGCCTCCCAAAACTTCTACAAGTTTTCCCATTGCAAAATTATGAGATTGACATAACCCATCCTGTGTTACTAATAGCCGGTGAAAATCCGTGCTCATCGCCGCTGCTACTTCTGAGAAAGTTTTTCCTTCGAATAGCTTCTTACCTTCATTCAATAATGCTGTGTTTTTCTCCGACGTTTCCTTTTTTAGCCCCTGAATATATTTACTGGAAACTGAGTCCGCAATTTCTTTCCGCTCCTGATAGGCCAAAGCAATCACTTTCTCCAGATCCTCAATATCCTTATTCACACTCTTGTTTGCTTTAAACGACTCCAATGTATACTTTCCTTTGGCTGCTAACTCCTTGTCCCGAGTTGCCATTAAGGAATCCAGTTCCGCTTCCAATTCATTAAGGTTTGCATCGATTTCTTTCAATTCTTCTACTACTGGTGTAGTCACTTTGTACTCATTCGACATATCATTTTCCTCCGCTTAACTTTGATTTAATTTTTTCAATCACATTCGAGTTTGACGGCTTAACCTGAGATACTCGCTTAGCTCGATTAGTTTTCAACAATTGACTTCGCCTTTCAATAGCTTCTTGATTCCTGGGGTCAAGATTTAACAGCTCATTCACTTTTTTTAAAGGTAAGGTTTCGATTGGTGGATTCTCAGCCTTAGCCTCAGCTTTGGCCTTCGCTTCCATCTCTTGCTGGTATCTTAACCATTCTCGATCATTAAAAAAATCATCTTCAGTTTTCATTTTTGCCTCCTGTATATTTCCATTGAAGATTGGCTTGCATAGAAGATTTTGTTTTCCCTCTCGCAAACTTTTTAAAGAAACTAGATCGCACACCCAACGTTTCAATAGTCGCCTTTAGCAATGTGGCTGTCTGCTTATCGCTCAGCTTCCCGGCTTCTTCTTTATCTAAAGCCTCGTTTAGTTGTGCTTCGCTCATCCCGGTAAGTCTGCATAACTTTTCCGGTGCAAGCTTGTTCAATACCAAAATTTCACGGATACTTTTCATAATTGCTCTCCCCTCCTATCTTTATAAAAAAACGGACACAAGATACCCCTTCATAAAAGCATGAAGTAATACCTTGTATCCGCTGGTTCTTCCTAGTCAGATACTGTTATTCTGTTATAGTTATTATATCATAAAACACGTCAAAAAGCCTGATATAAAAGCATTTTCAGTCTATTTTATTCGTTGTTTTTACTTCATACAAGACGACTTTCCCGTTTTTCACAGTTAGTACGACTTCGCCATAATTCGGCAATTTAACATCAACTGTTTTGCTATTAGTGTCAATATACAACCGATCACTGCTCACTCATATTCCCCCTATTCTTTTTAATCTCTATACCAAATAGAAATAGTTGTCTCCGATTCAAAATTTTCTCCTTCACCAACAGCAGCAGAACTTTGCTTGATATGAAAGATAGCCCTCTCTGGATCTTCAGCCAAGAAGTCATTTACTCTTGCTTCTAGTCCAGGTTGTCTTGCGTTAGCATTTGTATAGTGATACACCGGGCCTCCTGATTTAAATATCTTTACCTTCAGTGGCCGTGGTTGCCCTGTGAAATTATTCATCTTGTTCCTCCAGTAAATACTCTATCAACTCATCATCAGTCAGCAGCAACGCCAAGAACCTATCATGCAGATTGGTAAACAAAGCCTCTTCACGATCCGTCATTTTCCGTTGAGTTGCCAGGTTATACAGCGCAAGCAGCCCGGATAAGTCCTCTGCCACTTCCTCGGCTGTTTGGTAGTTCTCCCCATCAACTAAGGTTACCACCAACAATGATTGACTCCACTCCACTGATTCCCTTAGCCAGTTTGCATCGTCCGCCATTATATCCAAGGCTTCCTGTGAGAACGTGGAATAGTCCTTCGTTGCCAGCGCCACACTAAATGCCAGCGTGTTCATCAAGAAGCGTTCCATCATCTCGGTGTATTGCATGTTCATTGGTTTATTTGTGCTTATGAAATTTAGCATTTTATTCCTCCAATCTTGTTCTAAAGTTACCAAGTAAAAAGCGTCAAAGCGACAAACGGGCGTCAAATATTTTTAAATTGTCGCTTTTTATAATCCTTGTCATACCAAGGGTTTGAAGGCTATTTCCCACAAAAAAGCGACAAAGCGACAATTTGAACAAGTTGCCACTATATTTTATTTATCATGATTAATACGTTATTCTTTTTCTTTTTTCCTTAAGAATATATAACTTTGTCGCTTTGTCGCCTGACAGGTAAAGTTCCTTACTCTCCCAAGGTATACAGCGGGCGTCAAATATTTTTAAATTGTCGCCAACTTGTCGCTTTGTCGCCTAACCTCTCCAAAAGAGAGGCTGCTTCTTTTTCGGGTCGATTCTATCTGGTGAATAGTGGGAATAATAATCCAAGTCATTAAACACCTTTAAGTCGCTTTGGTGAAAATAGTCTAACGGGGCAAGGTTTTTTCTTGAGTACGTCCACAGTTTCGGCTCTAAGATATCCTTCAGCTCCTTGGTAAAGGTGTTCTGTTTCATGCCTCGACTCTTGTTCTCTTCCTCATTCCATGCTTTAAAAAGCTCAAATAGGAACTTCACTGGTAGCCGTTCACTGGTAAAATCACCAAAGAAAGCATTGTAAAAGCGAAGTACATTGTTGTTATCTTCTTCAAACTGTTGAAGGATTTCCATGCCGTCAGCGGTGTTTTCCATCTCCACATCGTCCAAGTTGACTGCTTTGTACGCAATCCATTCTAAAAGCTGTTGATTGTAAATGTAATGCGACTTGACCTTTTTGTTATCCCGCCCCTTGTAAGTATGGTTAAAAGGAACGATAACCAACCGGCGTTTAAATCCATCATCAAAGCCATTGATTTTAGGGAACTCATTAAACGACTGCACGATCTGGGCGGTGATAACTACCCCGAACCCATCTTTGCCTTTGCCTTCAGCTTGAACAACGTCACCCGTCACGATCGAACGAAAATTTGAACTATTCTCTATGAAGTCTTTACCGGTGTTATCATCACCAATGATTAAACTGTTGCCGTACGCTGTATAACAACCCCATCTAGCAGATAGCTGTTTCAGCGTCAATGCGGCGGTGTTACGTTTGCCAACAAGCGCCCGCAGCAACATTTGAAAAGTACCCTTACCGCTTTTCCCTTCCTTTGAGAAAAAGAACAACGCCTTTTGTGACACGTAATTCCCATTTAAACAAGCGTGGAATATCTTCCAAAAAAGCTGATACTTGTCTGGGTTATCGTCTGACAGTTCTTTTAGCCAATCACTAAAGCACCAATCAGCAAACGCTGGTTCTTTGGCGTTAGGATTGTAATTGACGGAAGTTTTTGCAAGGAAAACTTTGTCTGGTGTAAAAGGAAGCAATTTCCTTTCTGTGCGGTCAAATATGCCATTATTCATCACTATTAGTGATTCGTCCATCGTAGGCTCTTTTTCTGGTGATTCGATTTCTAACCACCCCATAATGTTTGATCTAGCTGCACTATTAGTCGTATTTTCAACTTTTAGGATAAGCTTCCCAATGAAGCGCTCGCCTCGCTTATAAATGCCTTCGTCCAAGTCGTAAGCACACAACGGGGCAACTTCTGGGTTGTAGTCGGTAACTACTGCAAAATGAACGTGCTTTTTCAATATATTAGCTACTGTTCGGGGCGGTACTGGTGGGATTGTCGTCCGAATCTCCCCGGTTTTTTTGTCTTCTTTTTGCGTTTTGTGTTCTTCCCGCCAGGAGTCACCTTCTGCATATAACACTTGATAAAGCTCACTCATCGTTTTTGGCGGTGTTCGTGTATCAATTCTTTCTTGTTCTTCCTCAATAAATTGGAGAATATCGTCTTCCAATTAGTGCCCCCCTTTCGTGTGCTTCTTCACTCGACTTTTGAAAGTAGCGTTGATTTCGCTTATCTTCAAAGGTTTTTCCATAAAATTATCATTAACCACTAGGAGTAACTGGTAGATGGTGTCTAGGTCTGCTCCAACGGCCAACATTTTAGACGTCTGTCTCATAATCCAATCATTACGACTTCCTTCACCCTTAGGCGCTCCGTGAACTAGCTCATCAAGAAAAGCACCAGTGTATTTCTTACCAGTCGTTCTTGCATGTTTTGGATAGTTCGCTATCTCAGCAGATTTTACATTTCCTTGTAGCGCCTGTATCAGCCAGTTTGGGGCGGTGGCAACTTGTTCGATATACTTACCATCTAACGCACTGTAAACGCCGTGTGTGGTCGTTGTTGGGGCTATCGGTATGCCGTGAGTAATGATATCTATTCCGGTTTTCTCCTTGCCAAGTAAAGCATTAAAGGCGTCTTGTTGCTGTTCCATCTCCACACCGTCCGGCAGCTTAAAGAAAAAGTGAACGCCGTTTCGTGGTGTCTTCTCTATATAGGTTGGAGGAAACGAACCAAACCGATTCCAAACTCGCTTGATATTTTCTACGCCATCAGTTTCTTTTTCGTGACGATCAACATCTATGACCATCAAGCGACTAGGCTCAAGATATAAGCCAATGTTCGCTTTGGGATTGTCAATCCACCACTTATTAAGCTGTTGCAGATCGTTCGTACCGTCATAGAATCCATTTGATCCCTTAAAAGGTATCTTAGTACCTGGGACCAATGGATAAATATGGAGGCCAAGTTTTTGATATTTCCTTACCTGTTCAATCATCACTTGCCCTCCTAACTTCGTACTCGTCCCATTCATTCCATAAGATTGCCACCACTGAAAACAACGTCAGCGCCTTTACTACCATCGGAGCAAAGCCAATGACTAGCCCGGCTACTACCCCTAATGCAAACAGATTAAATTTTTTATTCATCGTGGCCACCTCAACTAGCAAATACTGCATCGCCAGTATCAAACCGTAGGATTACTTGCTGGCCTGTAACGTCAGCCATTCGCCCGTGGAATCAATCTGGACTGATAAGGACAACTCCCGGTCTAAATCGCTTGAAGCCTGTAATGTAGCCCCATACGTCCGAATCTTTTCCGGGATCTCGACTTCTTTATATTTCCAATTCTCAACAATAATGATTGTTACTGATTTATGGCCTTGGCCTATTTGTTTTGTCATGATAGCCGCCTCAATCCGGGCAAATCTCGTTTGAGATTCGCAAAACTTCGGTTTTAATGTCATCAATCAAATCCACTAAATCATCTAGTTCACCGCTTTGGGCAATATAGGCAATTGCGAATTTATCACCTTGTTGTTGCGCATAAGTCAATCGGCATAGTGAGTGCTGTGCCACGCTGAGTTGAGTGAATAGCTTCCGTAATTGTTCCGCATTTTCGTATAATTGGTTGTCTTTCATAGTAATTTCCCTCCAAATTTGTTATCATGGAGTAAGATAAACGGCTATGAAAGTCCGTTCTGATAGCCTTTAGCGCATTGTGTCTTGCCGGACAGCGCTGAGGCTTTTTTTCTTACTCCAATCATAATTAATACTCCTGACTTGATACGTAATCCTTGAAGGCTTCCAAAACTTCCAGCGCTTCATACTCTGATAAGTTCGCCGCCTCTGCCAGCTTCGTAAGTGCTGCTAATTGGCTTTCTCTGAGGCTTTTTAGCATACTCTTGAGGTTTGCCTCTTGTTGAGAAAAGTAGGCTATCTTGGCTTCTAGTTCGTCGTTTAGTTGTGCCACGTTGTCAATCATCTTAAAAAGCATATCTTTCACCAACTCGGTATCGTCTGTTTCTTTCAATATTTGTACGACGCTTTTTCTAAGGGCCGTGATGTTTGCTTTCATGATTTAAACTCCCAACTTAATTCCCAAGACGCTTGCTAACTGTTCGACTTTTAAATAAATTATTTCTTGGTATTCTTCAAAATCGACTGGCTCGCCTGTTTCGTTATCTCTAATAACGCCTTGAGATATATCAGATAAATCTTGCAAGACAGATTCAGCGGTTACTTCTGGTTCGTAATCTTCCTTCAAAAGCTCAAGGCCGTTCATCGCCAGTCTAAAACTCTCTTGGGCAACCTCTCCCGAATTTTCAAAAGCTGATTGCAAGTGATACAACACTCTGTTCTGTAAACCATCTTTTTCTAAGTAGTGCATGATAAATTCCTCCTTCTTCCAATCCATAAGTGACTAACATTTGACTTCCGACATTCCACTTGCGCCCCCAGCGATTGCGATTAGTTTTGATATTGTAGTAACCATTCCCGAATTGCCTTTTTACTATAAAGAACCATTCCAGATTCCAAGCGAATTTCCGGGCAACCTTGTTTTACCCAATCTTTCAATGTATTAACACTTACATCAAAAGCAGCTGCCGCATACTTCTGTTTCACGATATCTTGGTTATCAACCACCGCTTGCAGCGCTTGTTCAAACATAGATACTGCTCCATCAAAACTTTGCTTTTGCCATTGGGCTAGCGTTTCTTCGATTGTTAGCATATGATTTTCTCCTTTCTTCCCGATAGCGATACGTTACTTTGCGTAACTTTTGGATATTTTTTTAGACGTCACTTTGCGTAACCTCTTGCCTATATTTTATATTTGATTTACAATGATGTCAAGTAACATTGCGTAACTTTTTTTAAAAGGAGGATCTTATGAATAATAATGAGCCCAATAAATCCGAAGTTGGTAAGCGCATTAGATCAATACGAACAAAAAAAGGTCTCACACTTGAAGAATTTGGCTTGATATTCGATCCACCCGCTAGTAAAAGTATTGTTTCTCGTTGGGAATCTGGAAAAAGCGTACCAAGTCCCGAACGGATAAAAACTATTACAGAACATTTTAATATTTCTACTATGTATTTACTTTATGGAAAAATAACTTTTGATGATGCTCGATATAGTAGTGAATATGAAAAATTTATCGAAAAACCAGATTTTAATACTAAAGAAGCTGAAGAAAAAATAAATTCGTTAGTACACAATTCCAACCTTGAAGATATACGCTTTTTCTTTTCTGAATTTGATTTATCTGATCTTAATCTACAACAAGGGTTCTATTTATTAGAGGTACTCGCACCTTTGGGATTAAATGATGCAGAAAAATACGACGATGAGTTGCTATCTCTTTTAGTTAAACTTCTATCTAACATAGAACACCTTTATAGATACTCAGAATATAAAAAATTAATTGCGTTGATGAACCAATCGCCAAAAAGTAAGACTGAATTAAAGTCTGATATACACAAGCACATTGAGGAAATTATTAAATTTATTACCTAGTAAATCACTAAAATCTAGATATATTAGCACTTTTACACATCTTCATCTAGTATACGAACTTCTAAATTTTACTATGTACAACATTCCCTCCCCCACACGCCCCCAGCGTTTGCACCAGAGGAGGAAGAACCAAACATGGCTACAATCAAACAATACGAAACAAAAAAGGGTAAATTCTGGTACTATAAAGCATACTTGGGCATTGATCCTTCAACCGGCAAACAAGTTGCTACTACAAAACGTGGATTCAAGACAAAAAAAGAAGCGCAACTCGCATTGAGTCGGCTTCAGGTAGATTATGAAAAAAATGGATTAAACAAGCCAGCAGCCAGTCAGACCTTCCAAGAAATTTTTGATTTATGGAAAGAGAACTTCAAATTGACTGTAAAGGAAAGTACCTATTGTAAAGCTATCAGTCAATATGAAGTGCATACTCTACCTGTCTTTGGCAAAAAAAAGATTGATGAAATTACTGTAACTGATATTCAAAAGTTTGCCAATGATAAGGTTAAGACAAAGAAAAAATACCGTGACTTTATCACCGATATATCTCGAATTTTTGAGTATGCAATGCAATTAGGACTTGTAACTGATAATCCTACCAAGCGAATCATCATACCCAAAAGGAAACAAGACGTTACCGAAGAACGTATCAAAAACTACTACACGAAAGACGAACTACAATTATTTCTAGATTGCTGCAAAGAACAAGAGTCGCCTAAGATATACGCCTTCTTCCAGTTGCTATCTGCTTCTGGTTGCCGTCAAGGGGAATTACTGGGCCTAGAATGGCGCTTTGTTGATTTCAAAGAAGAATGTATCCATATCAATCAAACGCTGGCTAGAGGCGAAAATAGACGCTTATATATTGAACAGCCAAAAACAAAACACTCTAAGCGAACTGTTAGCCTAGATCATGAAACCATGAAAGTTCTTAGAATGTGGAAAAAGGAACAAGCTGCTACCTATCTTCAATTAGGTATTAATACGAACCGGAAAGACCAGCTTGTATTTCCAAATGTAGAAAACAGCTTTATTCAATTGTCTAAGCCTCGAACTTGGATGTTAAGAGTTATGAGGAACAACAACCTAAGAATAATCACAATCCACGGGTTCCGACACACACACGCTACTTTATTATTAGAAGCTGGTGTCCCTGCCAAAACAATTTCAGAACGACTTGGCCATTCCACTATCCAAATTACGCATGATCTATATATACACGTAACCGAGAAAATGGAGAAAAAAACACCTCAAGTTTTCGCCTCAATCATGGCTAGAAATTGACTTGATTTTGACTTGATTTGTTTTCAATTTGTTGAAAAGTATTGATATTTCAACAGGAAAAAAAATCATAAAACAGCGGTATTATAGGAAAATGACAGGCTCTGATTCATTAAAACAATCCCTGTACTCTCCTTTCTATCAACGTTTTCAGCACTTTTGACCGAAATGTCAGAAGTGCTTTTTTTGGCTTTGGGGGTAAGTTTGGGGTAGAAAAGCTACAAGAACCTTAATAAAAAAACGCACTCTTGACTCACGCCCTTCCTATCAAACCCTCCCAGTTCCGTTCTGGCTAAAAATACCGTAAACTAAACTTAGGTGATGACGATGAACTATTTGAAGAAAACACTATTAAATACTTGGGAATTTCTCCGCAATACGCAAGCCTACTTCCGGGATGTCTTGCTGATGCACGGCTTTATTTTATTTGGTTTGCTCCCCTTACTTTCAAGTTCCACAAAATTTATCCTTAAGCGGGGAAATATTTCTTATTTATCAAATGAAAATATCGGCGAAATCTTGACGCAACACCCTGCTGTGGCGCTGTTATTGGGATTGACGCTACTGTTTATTTTGTTGGCAGTATTTTTCGAATTTACCTTTTTACTTTTAAGCGTCTACTTTATTCAACAAAAAGAAGCGGTCTCCCTCAAGCAATTATTGAAAATGACCTTGCTTCAAATGAAGAAAATTCGTCCCTCCGTCATTCTTTTCTTTATTTTTTATTTTCTGCTAGTACTTCCCATCGGTGGCTTGAATTTCAATTCTGACCTGCTTAGTCGGATTAAGTTACCCGCCTTTATCATGGACTTTATTTTTACCAATCGACTCTGGGTTGTTTCTGCCTTTATTTTAGGTTACTTGATTTTGGTTTATTTAGGCATTCGGGTGATTTTTGCTTTGCCGGAAATGATTTTACGGGACCGGTCCTTTGGGGCTGCGGTAAAAGAAAGCTGGGAAGTCACCCAGCGACGTTTTTTCTCAATCATCGGTCGCTTTTTATTCATTATCGGTAGTATTTTGTTGATAACAACTGCTGGTACCACCTTGGTCATTGCCTTGCAAGCAGGGGTTGAGCATTTTTTGCCTGACCAAGCCTTGAATACCGCTATCTTTGCTATGACCTTTTTGCAATTTTTCTTCCTATTAAACTTGGTGCTTTCGACAGTGGGGATTTTCGCGATTATTGTTGATTACATGGCAGATGAAGGCTTTTTGCCGGCGATTCCCAAATGGTTTTATCGTGAACCATTGAAACCTGTTTCCCACCGCCATCTGAAAAACTCTTTAATGGTGGCTTTGGCAATCTTCTTTGGTATCGGGGTCAGCATTTACAATATGAATTATTTAACCAACATGAGCCAAAAAATCCCTATCACAGCATCCCATCGAGGCGTTTCTGATAAAAACGGGGTCCAAAACAGTCTGCAAGCACTGACAGCGACCCACAACCATTATCATCCTGATTATATCGAAATGGACGTGCAACTGACCAAAGACAAGCAGTTTTTGGTCGCCCATGACTTTAATCTAGCCCGGCTTACTGGTCAAGCCCTACGTCCTGAAGAGGCAACCCTAGCGGAGTCGTTAGCTTTGACCGTCACCGAAAATGGGAAACAAGCCCCTCTCGTTAGTTTTGATGATTACTTAGCGACAGCTGAAACCCTCCAACAAAAACTAATTGTCGAAATCAAGCTCAAAAAAGCTGATCCAGTAGAAATTGCAACTCTTTTTGTCAATCGCTACGGGTCTCGCCTCCAAGCAGATGGTAGTCTGGTTCAAAGCCTTTCTTACCCAGTGGTTGAAGAAGTCAAAACCCTTACTCCAAACCTAACTGTCGGATATACCTTGCCATTTAACATCGTGGGTCCCCCAGTTACCAAAGCCGACTTCTTGACTATGGAATACAGTACCATCAATCGCAATTTTATTGAATCTGCCGAAAATGATGGCAAACAAGTTTTTGTTTGGACCCCAAATAGTGAAGATGACATTAGTCGGATGATGTTTTACGGGGTGGACGGTATTATCACCGATTCCATGGCAACTCTCAATCGTGTCATTGAGCAACGTCAGGATCAGACGACTTATTCTGATAAACTCCTTAATTTTGTCATCGGAATTGGCTAGTTACATCAGTTGTTATCTATTAGAAGTAAAAAATAGCTAAAAAAATGCACAAAAAAATAATCCAGCAGCGATTCCTGTTTTTTCGCTGCTGGATTTTTTGATTGTCTAGCCTACCAATGCAATACCGATTTGCTGTTGGACGTCTTCGTATCTGACCAACATCCGATGCTGGTACTCGATGACTTTCGCGCGGTCTGTTCGGTGGCAATCCTCCACTGTAATCACGACCGTGTTGGTATAAGCATGTTCCACCGTGCCTACCACCTCGTTAGTCAGTCCAATCGGTTTGCATATGTAGGATTTTCCAATTTCTACGTGTTCCATTTAGCGTTCCTCCGTGTTGTTTTATTTGTACATATAATAACAGAAAAAAATAGACTTGAAAACGTTTTTCACAATTTTTTTTAATTTTTATTTAGCTATTACGACGATATCCCCTACTTTTTAATTATCTTTATTAGATTTGTCTGTTTTTTTCTTACTGAATGATAATTTTAAGGGACTTATGAAGGTGAACTTGAGCGATTCTTCATTTTTAATTGATTAAACCCACCTTATTACATTAGCTATTTCTGGAGTTATTTATTACGTCATCAAACCATGGTGTCATTTATCTTTCTTACAATACCTGATTTAACGGGAAAAAGAACTGTTCTAACGATAGAAATAATTAATTTTATCTTATCGATTGCAAAATGATTACTGATTTCTTTGCTATTTTTAATTTATCATGATATATTAAAATAGTCGGTGAAACCACTAACGAAATAAACTAATGAAAGCAGGTGAACAGATGACATTTACTGAAACTGAATTGACGTATCGAGTAGCTTTTGATACAAAGAGCAATCGCTTCATGGCAATCAATGCCCACGATGAAACCCACATCGCTTATGGTGTGACCATCGAGGAAGCTGTACGTAACTTGCGCGCTTAATCAAAAAGGAGCCTAAAAGTGAAAACCGTAGAAGCGAAAATCCATTAAATTCGTCTGTCAGCTCTTACTGATGGACGAATTTTTGTTTACATAGCCTCAAACAGCGAAATTCTTTACCAGTTACTGAGAATTCTCTATAATAAGGGATAGAAAAGGAGATGTCTTATTATGGAATTATTCAGAAAAATATTTGGAGAGTTTATCGGGACTTTTATGTTAGTCTTCGTTGGTACCGGTGTGGTTGTCTTGGTCAATCCTGATCCACTAACAATTGGTTTAGCCTTTGGTCTGACCGTTACCCTGATGGATTACGCTATCGGCCACGGTGGTTTGTCAGATGGTCACTTCAACCCCGCAGTTACAGTAGCGATGGCCATCAATGATCGGGTCCCTGTCAAAGATGGCTTATTCTACATCTTAGCTCAATTGGTGGGTGCCGTCTGTGCTTCGGCTTGTGTTGGTGTTTTAGGTAATGCTTTAGGTGTCCCTGCTGGTTCTTATGGTCAAACAGACTTCACCAACATCAACGCTGGTATGGCTTTTGCTTTTGAAGCATTGATTACGTTCTTATTCATTTTTGTGATCTTGATGGTTACAAGTAAAAAATACGGTAGCAAACAAATGGCTTCCATTGCTATCGGTGCCGCTCTTGGTCTTTTGATCATCTTGGCATCCAACTTAACCGGTGGCTCATTGAACCCTGCTCGTAGCTTTGGTCCAGCAATCTTCGCCGGTGGTACTGCCCTTTCTCACTACTGGGTATTCTTGTTTGCCCCACTAGTTGGTGCCATTGTCGCTGCTTTCATTGCCAAATTCATGGGTAGTGAAGAAGGCTTAACTGAAGACGACGACTAATTCATCAGAACAATCCACAACACGCAAACCAAAAGCTTATCTTCCTTTTAAAGAATGGGAAGATAAGCTTTTTTATGACCCCCTTTTTAAGCTTAAGCTGCTAATTAGACGAAAGCCAAGATGTAGAAAGTATCACAAATCTTGTTTACACCTAAAAGCCAGCAAACGAGATATTGGAGTCTAGTTGACAAGTCTTGTATAATAAACGTACGGCTTTAGCCAATAAACCATGAGGAGTGAAAAATCATGGAAGAATTCGAAGGGGTTCTCGTCAAAACGGCCCTACTTCAAGAAAAACCCATCATGCTTTCATTAATGCGCTTGAAAAATGATGAAGATGCCCTCGACTGCGTCATTCGTGATCGTTTTTTATCTGCATATATCTTTCGACTCCCTGTCGATAAATATACCATCCACGTCACTGGTCGCCGCAACAAACGCAATCAGTTGCTAGTCAAACATATGACGATTCTCAATGTGGATGATTACATCAAAGTCATCGGGACACCAGAAGGATAAGGGCTCGCTAGCTATCGCAACAGGAGAGCTGAAAAAGACCACTTCTCGCCAAGTATTTCACGGCTAGAAGTGGTCTGTTTTATGCGATTGGTTTAAAGACGATCGTTTAATTCTTTTCCAAGTTCTTCAAAACCAGGTTTGCCAAGAAGAGCAAACATGTTTTTCTTGTAAGCTTCGACCCCTGGTTGGTCAAATGGATTGACTCCATTTAAGTAACCGGAAATCCCGATAGCAATTTCAAAGAAGTACATAACATACCCCAGTGTGTAAGCATCCATTTCAGGAATAGTTACCAATAAGTTTGGTACATCCCCATCTGTGTGGGCCAAGAGAACACCTTGGTAAGCTTTGGTGTTGACGAAATCAACATCTTTGCCTTGGAGATAGCCCAAACCATCCAAATCGGTATCTTGGACTGGAATTTTCACGTTTTTGCGAGGTTTTTCAACTTTCACAACCGTTTCGAAAATATTACGACGACCTTCTTGGATATATTGTCCAAGGGAGTGTAAGTCAGTAGAGAAGTTGGCACTAGATGGGTAAATGCCTTTTTGGTCCTTCCCTTCTGATTCGCCACACAATTGTTTCCACCATTCAGAGAAATATTGCATGCCTGGTTCGTAGTTGATCAATAATTCGGTGACTTTGCCTTTGCGGTATAAGATGTTACGCATAGCTGCATATTGGTAGGCTTCGTTTTCTTCCAATTTATCTGAAGAATATTCTTTGGAAGCATCTGCAGCCCCTTGCATCAAGGCATCGATATCAGCCCCACTAGCAGCGATTGGCAACAAACCGACAGCAGTCAAGACGGAGAAGCGGCCGCCGACATCGTCAGGAATCACGAATGTTTCCCAATTGTTGGCATCGGCTTCCACCTTCACTGCACCACGGGCTTTATCTGTAGTAGCGTAAATCCGTTTGTTGGCTTCTGCTTCACCGTATTTGTTGATGAGCATTTCTTTGAAGACCCGGAAAGCAATTGCTGGTTCCGTTGTTGTCCCAGATTTTGAAATGACGTTGACAGAGAAATCCCGGTCGCCAATCACTTCAATCAAATCAGCCAAATAAGTGGATGAAATGGAATTACCGGCAAAGAAGATTTGCGTTTTCTTTTCTTCCCGGTTCATGTAGTTGTAGAAAGTATGATTCAAAAAGTCAATCGCAGCTCGGGCACCGAGATAAGAACCACCGATCCCGATGACTACCAATACTTCTGAATCTGATTGGATTTTTTTGGCGGCTTCCTTGATACGAGCAAATTCTTCTTTGTCATAGTTGGTTGGAAGGTCCACCCACCCGATGTAGTCTGAACCTGCGCCAGTCCCATTACGCAACATTTCGTGAGCTGCTGTCACTTGGCTTTGCATATAGCTGAGTTCATGTTCATTGACAAAAGGTGCCACTTTGGAGTGGTCAAATGTAATGTGTGCCATTCTTGTTCCTCCTTCAATTGTGTGACTGTCGCCTGAGCAAAGGAAACTGTTTCACTCAACCCACAGTCAAGATTAACATTTCGTTACATCTACTACTTTACGGTTTTCAAGGCTTTTTTTCAAGCAGTAACTGTTGTGAAAAAGCTATCATGACGGGAAAAAAGTAAATCCTCTGAAAACCTGTCCGTAAAGGCCGAACAAGCCACAGAGGATTTTCGAAACAGGATGATTACGAAAGGAAAACTTGTTTTTTTATCCTAGACAAGACCTTGACTGAGCATCGCTTCTGATACTCGTGCAAACCCAGCGATATTGGCTCCCAACATATAGTTGTTTTCCGCGCCATTTTCTTTGGCGGTATCTCGGCAAGTTTCATAAATATTTTTCATGATATCATTTAGACGATTGTCCACTTCTTCTTTGGTCCAAGTCAACCGTTGGGAATTTTGGCTCATTTCCAAAGCTGAAACCGCCACGCCGCCAGCATTGGCCGCTTTCCCTGGGCAATAATGGACGCCGGCATCGATGAAATATTCCGCCGCGGCTAAGTTACAAGGCATATTGGCTCCTTCAGCTACGACTTTGACCCCGTTTGTTACCAATTGCTTAGCTTGTTCCAAATCGATTTCATTTTGGGTGGCACAAGGAAGCGCAATATCAGCTTTCACATTTTGGTCCCATACTGAGCCCTCGATATAGGTAGCCGTTGGTTTAGCTTCTTGATAAGCACTTAGGCGTTCTCTTTTAACTTCTTTGATTTCTTTCAAAAGGGCTAAGTCAATGCCGGCTTCATCAATGATACAACCGGTAGAATCCGAGCAGGTAATCGCCTTTGCTCCCAGTTGTTGCAGTTTTTCGATGGCATAAATGGCGACATTTCCTGAACCAGAAACCATCACTTGTTTGCCTTCAAAGCTATCCTTGTTGTATGCTAACAGGTGATTGACGAAATAAACGCAGCCATAACCGGTAGCTTCCGTCCGCGCAAGACTGCCCCAAAAACTTAGTGGTTTACCAGTCAAAACGCCCGCATCGTATTCCCGCAATCGTTTATACTGACCATAAAGGTAGCCGATTTCCCGACCGCCAACTCCGATATCTCCTGCTGGTACGTCCAAGTTGGGCCCGATATGTTTGGCAAGCTCCGTCATGAAGCTTTGACAAAAACGCATGATTTCCGCATCTGACTTGCCTTTCGGATCAAAATCAGAGCCGCCCTTCCCACCACCGATAGGCAGGCCGGTTAACGCATTTTTGAAAACTTGTTCAAAAGCTAAAAATTTCAAAATCGATAAGTTCACACTGGGATGAAAGCGCAAGCCACCTTTGTAAGGACCTAAGGCAGAGTTAAATTGGATCCGATAGCCGCGATTGACTTGCCAGGTTCCTTGATCATCTTGCCAAGGAACCCGAAATTGAATGAACCGCTCTGGCTCAGTCAGCACCGCTAGTAGATTATGTGCTTCAATCTCAGGATGTTTTTCCAAATAAGGGGTCACTGTGGATAGAAATTCATCCATGGCTTGCAAAAATTCGGCTTGGTTGGCGTCTTTCTCGTGTAAAGCAGCGCCAATGGTCTTTACATAGTCTTGTGCTGTCATAAATCATCCTCCAATATCCTTTATTGTCCAAAAGTTACTTCTCCATTTTAGCAGATTTGCTAGCTCCTGTGGTTAAATCTACAGAAAATTTCGTCTATTCATCTAAAAAAATCCTAATCTTTTCATTAAAGGACGTGTCAACATGCATAAAAATTACGATGTGATCGTAGTGGGTGCCGGTCCAGCCGGCTTAATGAGCGCGATTGCTGCCGCCGAACAAGGGGCTTCGGTACTCTTATTAGAAAAAAACAAGAAACCAGCAAAGAAACTGGCCATGACTGGTGGCAGTCGCTGCAATGTCACCAATAATCGTCCAGTGGCTGACCTTATTCAACACATCCCCGGCAATGGTCGCTTTCTCTACTCCACTTTTTCCCAGTGGAATAATCAAGATATCATGGCCTTCTTTGCTGCCAGACAAGTTGCCTTAAAAGAGGAAGATCATGGACGGATGTTTCCTGTCACGGATCGCTCCCGGACGATCATCGACACCTTAGTCACTGCTGCTAAAGATGCAGGAGTGACTATCGAAACAAATACAACCGTGGAAAAACTATTGACCGCAGCAACCGGCGAAATTCAGGGAGTCCGCAGTGCCAAAGGAGATACCCACGCCCCTTGTGTGATAATCACCACCGGCGGAATCACTTATCCTGGAACAGGTTCTACTGGGGATGGCTATCAATTTGCCAAACGCTTGGGCCATACGGTGACCCCGCTATTTGCCACCGAAGCCCCTTTGATTTCCGAAGATCCGTTTATTAAAAGCGGGGCTTTAACGGGTCTCTCTTTACAAAATGTTGCGTTATCCGTCTTGAATAAAAAAGGAAAAGCCGAAGTCACCCACCAAATGGATCTACTGTTTACCCATTTTGGCTTATCCGGCCCGGCAGCTTTGCGTTGTGCTTATTTTGTCAATCGCCAACTGCGACAAGCCCCCGGTGAAGCAGTCTTGCTACAGCTAGACTGCTTACCAGAAACTAGCCATGCCCAACTTAGCACCCAGCTTCAACAGCTCTTTCGTGACAATCGTAAATCGGTAAAAAATGCGTTGGCGCAATTGTTGCCTGACCGCCTGCTGGCCTTGTTTGTAGACCAACTTCAGCTAACCGACACACAAGCCAAACAAGTCACCGAAAAACAGCTAGATGCGCTAGTAAATCTGATAAAAACCTTTCCTATCACGATTAAGCAAACGATTGGTTTGGAGAAGGCCTTCGTGACAGCCGGTGGGATCAACCTCAAAGAAATCGATCCAAAGACGCTAGCTTCTAAGCTCGTTTCCGGATTGTTTTTTGCCGGAGAAGTCTTAGATATCAATGGCTATACTGGTGGCTACAATATCACAACTGCTTTATGTACCGGTCATGTTGCCGGACAACATGCTGCCCAGTTTGCCGGTTATTGGTAAGCCAGTTTCACCAGATCAGATTCCCCCTCAGCTTCAAGATCCGCGACCAATGCCAAAGCCAATCACCTTTTGCCTTTTTGAAATTTTAGACAGACCTTAGTCCATTCACAAAAGCCCAGCCCTTCTAAGGAGTAAATCTCATTAGGAGGACTGGGCTTTTTAGGGTTCTATTCTTCTAAATCAAGGGTTAAATCGACAAACTGACCTCTCACCAAAGTTGCCAAATCTTTTGGTGCCAGTTCCATCTGGAGTCCGCGACGTCCGGCTGAAACGATGATTGTCGCAAAGTTTTCTGCTCGGGCATCAAAAAAGGTGGGAAAAAGTTTTTTCATCCCCACAGGTGAACAACCGCCGCGGATGTAGCCCGTGGTTTCTTCCAAATCTCGCAAATGCAACATTTCGACTTTTTTATTGCCACTGGCTTTGGCGATTTTTTTGAGATCTAGCTCGCGGTTCCCAGGAATCACCGCGACGATGGGACCGGTTTTATTTCCTACTGCCACTAAGGTTTTAAATAGTTGGTCTTCGTTACGCCCCAGTTCTTCTGCGACACTATCCGCACCAAGATGGTCTTCTTGCCAGGCGTAAGTGTATTCTTGATAGGGAATCTTCTTTTGTTCGACCAAGCGAATCGCATTGGTTTTAGGTATTTTTTTCTTACTCATTTCTTTCACTTCCATTGGTTTCAATATGCATGGCGTCTAAAATCGTAACCAGCTGGTCTACGGGAATTTGCCCCGGTGCAGAAGCCTCAGCTAAGGAGCCAAAAGTCATGACCGATTGAATCAATTCACCGCTGATCCGACTTGGTTTCCCCATATCCCCCATGGAGATCAAAACTAAAGGCAAATCCACCAGTTCTCGCAATTTACTCGAGATATTCATCAGGCGCAGAACATCTTTTAAAGAATTGGGCATAACCGCGATTTTTCCCAAGTCCGCATGAAATTGCTTCATAATGCTTAACTTCAAGACCAACTCGCCATCAGCCGGCGTTTTTTCAAAATTATGATGGCTCAAAATAATGGCAATCTGTTGCTCTTTAAAAAGCTGAATAAACTTGCGTCCGAGATATTCCGCTACCTCTAACTCGATGTCCACCAAATCCAAGGCACCGCTTGCCGCTGCCGCTTCATAGAGTTCACGGTATTGCTTCAGAGTAAACTCTTGCGGCTTGCCCCCTTCTTTTTCAGTCCGGAAGGTAAACAAAAGTAATTTATCCCGCAAAATCGTCTTTAGATGAGACAACAGATTCAACACTTGAGCAAGATCCGTGACTTGATCGAATAAATCCACTCGCCATTCCACTACATCGGCTGGACTTGCTTCTGCCGCTTTGGCTTGTTGGGTAATGTCCTCAGCTGTTTTGCCAGTAAGGGGGACACAAATTTTCGGGCGTCCTACACCAAAAATGGTTTCTTTCAACTTGAATTCCATAACTAGCCTCCAAAAAAAGTTATTTGGTAACCCTTCCCACCAAAACCTGTCAGCAGGAAAGCCATTTGCTTGATCGTCGCTTAAATAGCTTATTTCTTGATTTCATAGATAAAGACTTTCAGATAATTCCCTTCAGTAAAGGCTGGATTCACTGTAAAATCCCCCGGCAATCGCTGTTCTTCCAAAAGCCGATACTTAACCTGTGCCAGTTGGAACTGCTCTTCTACACTTTTTTTAAACTTAGCGACAGATAAGTTCGCGGCATTCGTCGAGGCAATCAGTAAACCCTGATCTGCCAGTATCGACAGGCTATCTGCCACCAATTCTCCATAATTTTTTTGAACAGTAAAGACCTGTTTTTTATTCCGAGCAAAACTTGGCGGATCCAAAATGATCAGATCAAAAGTCAGGTCCTTTTTACGGGCGTAAGCAAAATAGCTAAACACATCCATCACGTGGATTTTTTGTGTCAAAGGATCGATCCCGTTGATTCGAAATTGTTCCCGTGTTTTTTCGAGACTACGCTTAGCCAAATCGACACTCGTGGTAGCCACCGCCCCACCCATCGCACTGGCGACAGAAAATGCCCCAGTGTAACTAAACATATTCAACACTCTTAGCCCACTAGCCAACCCTTCAGCCAAACGACCCCGAACCTCTTTTTGGTCTAAAAAGATTCCCGTCATTAACCCTTCATTTAAATACACCGCATAATTGACGAAGTTTTCTTGCACCAGTAAAGGCTCCGGTGCATCAGCGCCATATAGATGCTGACTTTCTGGTAAGTCTGCATGTTTAAAGCGAATTTTTTCATAAGCCCCCACCACTTCAGGAAAAACCTTTTGAAAAGCATTCACCAGTAGTTGACGCTTGTGATACAGCGTTTCGTTATACCAAGAAAACACAGCAAAGTCTTGGTATAGCTCGATAGTCAGTCCGCCGACACCATCCCCTTCACCGTTGAATAAGCGAAAAGCACTCGTCCCTTCATCTAGATAGTAAGGTTGGCGTTTTTCTTTGGCAAGAGTCATTTTTTCAACAAAAAAAGCCTCATCTAGCTCTCGTTGGCTAAAATCCAACAGCCAGCCGGCGCCTTTATTTTGTGGACTTAAGTAACCTGTCGCCAAATATTGGCCGCGACTATCTAAAAAAGTAACCCAATCTTGGGTAGTAGGTACTTGTTCTAGGTCTTCTGCTAGGATTAATGGATACCCTTGGCGAAACTTCTTCTCCGCCTTTTTCTTCACTTTACACTTCATTACTACACGTCCTTGCTCCATCAAATGGCTTCCTTTTGAGTATATCAAAAACCGCCTTATTTGTCTGTCATCTACCGAAACTAAAGAAAAGCTAAATAATGCACAAAGCCCATTGTTTCAATTGACACGCCATTTTTGGACTAGTAAAATGAAACATGATGAAATTTATGAAAACACCTTTCAATAATGCATCCATTTGAAGTAAAGGAAGGACAATTACGTGAACAAAATTAAACTACCGAAATTCGTAAATTCAAGACTGGGCTTTTTCGGCCTCTTAACCATCTTACTTTGGGTAAAAAATATTGCTGCCTATCTCACCGAATTCAAACTAGGCGTGGAGAGCTTTCAACAATACTTGATTCTCTTCATTAATCCAATCGCGACAACCATCTTTATGTTGTCCATCGCCTTATATGTCAAAGGCAAGAAATCCTCCTACATCACGATGTTGGTGATTTACTCCCTGATGACCTTGTTGCTTTTTTCAAACATTGTCTATTATCGTGAGTTTACCGATTTTATCACCATCAATACGATGTTAGGTGCGGGACAAGTTTCTAGTGGCTTAGGGGAAACTGCCATCAAGCTTTTCCGTCCCTACGATATCTTATATTGGATTGATATCATCGCTTTGGTGGTATTGTTTGCTCGCAAAAAAATCACCATGGATGAACGTCCCGTGCGCGCACGGATGGCTTTAGCAATCACAACTTTGTCGATCATGATTTTCTCTGGGAACCTTTTTATGGCGGAAGTCGATCGGCCTGAGCTTTTGACTCGGACTTTCTCCCGGGATTATTTGGTAAAATATCTGGGGATCAATGCTTTTACTGTCTATGATGGCGTGCAAACCTACCAAGCCAGCCAAGTGCGAGCTGAAGCCTCACCGACTGATATGGATGATGTTGCTAAATACGTTTCAAATCATTATGCGGCTCCTAATGATGACCTCTTCGGGATTGCAAAAGGCAAAAACGTGATTTACATCCATTTGGAAAGTACCCAACAATTTTTGATTGATTACAAATTGAAAGACGAAAATGGTGTGGAACACGAAGTCATGCCATTTATCAACAGCCTTTATCATGACAAACAAACTTTTGCCTTCGATAATTTCTATCACCAAGTCAAAGGCGGTAAAACCAGTGACGCAGAAACCTTGATGGATAATTCCTTGTTTGGCTTGAACCAAGGGGCCTTGATGACCCAATTAGGGGGCAAAAACACATTCCAATCCGCACCAAATATTCTGGAACAAACAGCAGGCTATACTTCTGCTGTCTTCCACGGCAATGACAGTACCTTTTGGAACCGCAACGAAACCTATAAACACTGGGGTTACGATTATTTCTTTAGCAAAGAATACTACGATGTCAACGAAGACAACTCCTTCCAATATGGGTTACATGACAAACCTTTCTTCCAACAATCAGTGAAGTATTTGGAACAGTTGCCTCAACCATTTTATTCGAAATTTATTGCTGTCTCTAATCATTTCCCTTATTCGGAATTTACCGATGACGAAGCTGGTTTCCCGATGGCGCAAACCGATGACGAAACCATCAACGGCTACTTTGCTACCGCTAATTACTTGGATGCCGCTGTTGAAGAATTCTTCAACTACTTGAAAGCGAGCGGCCTCTATGATAACTCGGTGATCGTACTTTATGGTGACCACTTCGGGATTTCCGAAAGCCGGAACGAATCGTTAGCCGAATTAGTAGGTAAAACCAAAGAAGACTGGAACAGCTACGACAATGCCCAAATGCAAAAAGTCCCTTATCTGATTCACATTCCTGGTCAAGAAAATGGTGGTATCAATCATACTTATGGCGGTCAAGTAGACGCTTTGCCAACCTTGATGCACTTACTAGGTGTGGATACCAAAAACTACATTATGATGGGCCAAGATTTATTATCCGCTGACCATGACCAACTGGTCGCTTTCCGAAATGGTGATTTTGTTTCTGATAAATACACCTACCACAAAGGTTCTCTCTACGACACAGCTAGTGGCAACGAAATCGTCACCGCCACTGCCCAACAACAAAAAGAAGTCGATGCCTTGAAGGAAAAAGTCAGCGCCCAGCTAGATGCTTCCGATCAGGTCAATAATGGTGACCTCTTCCGTTTCTATGATAAGAGCGGTTTGAAAGATTTAGATTACACCAAGTTCAACTACAAAGATGCCTTGGAACAACTAAAAGAAGCTGCTGCAAAAGCTGGTAATGACAACACTAGTGTCATCGCTGAAAACGGTGGGCAATCCACCGAAGACTTGTACGTCACTAAGACCTACAAAGAACTTCACGGTGACCCCTCAGTAAGCGATACAACAAAATAACTCATTTGAAATGGCTGAACCAGTTCTAGAAGCCAATCAAACCAACCCGTTAAAAGCTTAATCACTTTTAACGGGTTTTTTACGTCTTTTTCCCTAGCTTATTCATACTTTGTTCAAAATCCTAGCCTATACTAGTTATTAGTAGAAAAAGCTTTTAAAGTGGGCCAAGGGTTTGCACCCCTTGCCTGTCTTTCGCTACCTTGCAAAATTCTGATTTAAAAACCTTTCTTGACCCACCACAGCATTGCTTATACGAAAAAAATTGGGGGTGAGCTTGTGATGATTCTACGCCATGCTTTGGCTAGTTTAAAATACCATAAACGTTTTTTACGTCAATACTTACTCTGTCTGGTACTCTTTTTACCGATATTGTTTCTATTACATACCTTGCGTGCCACCTTGTTAAATTTACGGGAAAATATCACCAACCGCGTCCAAGAAGGGATATTACCAGAAGTGGACCAACGTTGGTTGACCTTACTTTTCACGGATTTAAAGTCCGTTTTACCGCTTTACAATGTGATTTTGGGAATCACCTGTCTCCTCTTTGCTGGCGTTCTTTTCTTGTTAAGCCGCAGTTACTGTCGCAGCCGTCAGTGTGAGTTGGTGGCCTATCGCCGCTTGGGTATGACACGGCGCCACTTCATTGGTCAACTCGCTCTTGAGCTGGTGATTCCAGCTTTTGTGTTGCTGGTTTGCTTGGCACTTGTTTGTATTGTTTTTCAGTCAAGTATGGAAACTGCCGTCCAGTGGATCCAATCTCGCCTATTGGATCGGTTTACAGATGTTGCCAAGATGGTGACTCCCAGCGGTACCTCTGATAGTAGTAATTTTCCGATTCGGGTAGGCCTCCCCGAAAATGGCTTGCTTTTGCTGGCAGCGATTCCTTTTGATAGCATTCACTGGTTAAAAGTCACTCTAGTTGCACTTGGCGGTACCGCCCTCACTATACTCAGTCTGATTGCCTTGGCGCTTGTTACTACGGTAATTACCATCAGGAGGTGTTTTACAAATGATTGCTGAACAAAAACATAAAAATCAAATCCGTGCTTGTTACACCACCAATCCACAAGCGCTACTAACCTCTTTTCAACAAAAAAAGACCCAACAGCTGGCCACTTTTGGCATCATCCATCCCGACTGGTTACCGATTCCCTATCTCGGGCTGAAGGAAAATATTTTGCTAGGGCTGTCTCGTAAACAACGAATGGAGGCTCAACTGACCTCAACCTTGAAACTAGTAGCTTTACCAGAGAGCATCTTTGCCAAAACAGCTGCCCAGTTGACCCAGTTCGAAACGATCCAGTTACAGTTGTTACAACAACTGTTACGCGGACCGCAACAGCTGGCTTTCATGGAAGTTTCTCAAGGCTTGTCCGTCAATGATATCCAACTTCTTTTACATCTTTGCTTGCAAATGAGCCGGCAATTAGACGTGGACATCCTATTTATCACAAGTGACCCTTTCTTCGCACAAGCCATTCAACAGATGAATTAAACTAAGCAACACTCTCAGTTCAGGCCTCTAAACCAAGGCTCGACTAGTGAGACACTAACGATCAAAGAAGCCAATCTTCCTATCATTAAGAATGGAAGGTTGGCTTCTTTGACTTCATTTATTACGAGTAAAAAGATGCGGATAGCAGGATTGATAAAATTTTTTCGTTAGATGACTGTTTAGCTAGCATTTGGTGGATTTCTGCAGCAGGAAATGTCAGCTTTTTTATGACATCAAAATGACAGCATGATACGCCATTTAATTCCTGAACCATCAGCCTTTTCAGTGCTCGATTTTTATCAAAGCTTTATCCATCAAAAAGCAACCACATCTTACAAGCATTTTCCTGCAAGTTGTGGTTGCTTCTCATTATCCAATAACGTCCTAACTGCATAACAGCAAGCCAAGGACCATCATTTATGATTTTTTGTCGTCAAGAGTCGGATCCTCATCCAGCGGTTGGCTCTTGTCACTAGGCTTTTCCTCAGGATCAAGGATGCGGCCGTCTTCTGCTAACTCCACATCTGGAAATGAAATGCGGAAAGTTGTCCCTACACCCAGTTCGCTGGCGACATCAATTTTCCCTTTGTGTAACCGCACCAACTGTTGGACAATGGCCAGGCCCAAACCAGATTCACCAAACTTGCGGTTTTTACGAGAAGGATCGGCTTTATAGTAGCGTTCCCAGATATTGTTCAACTGGTCTTCCGTCATGCCAATACCGGTATCGGTGATCTCCACGATGGTTTCCAAGTAGCCTTTTGAAAGGGCGACTTTGATGGTGCCATCCGTAGTAAACTGAATCGCATTTTGAATGATATTGACCATGATTTGCATGAAACGATCGTAATCCGCATAGACGCTCACCGGTTCTTCTGTCGTCAAAAGCAATTGGTCACCAGCAGCTTCTGCTTTTGGCGTCAATTGGGTCAATAAGGTACGCAAGGTCTCCGTCGCATCGAACTTCTTCACTACGATGGATATTTGATTGGTGCGAATTTTTTCATAGTCCAGATTTTCATTCACCAGACGAATCAACCGCTCTGTTTCATTTTTCATCAAACGTAAGGCGTTGTCTTTTTGATTTTCCGGAATCGCATTGTACTGCAACCCTTCTAACAAACCGTTGATGGTCGTCAAGGGGGTGCGCATCTCGTGGGAAGCATTGGCCATAAATTCTTTGCGGCGTTCTTCCTGACGCTGGATTTCATCATTGGATTCTTGCAAGGCTGTAGTCATCTTGTTGAAATCTTCCGCTAATTCATCAAATTCATCCCGGTTGTGGACGGGAATCCGCACATCAAAATTGCCGCTCGCAACTTCCCGTGTGGCATTTTTCATACGATTGATACGCCGCACTTGGATACTAGCATAGAAGAAACTGATAATCACCGCGACAATACTCGAAATAATAAAGCCTTTGAAAAGGTTCATATTTAAAGACTTCGCACTGTCTTCTACGTTTGTCGCCGGTTGGGTCAGCAAGAGCACCCCTGTTTTATCATTCAAACCCAAGCTCAACATGACATAAGCAGTGGTATCACTTTGGCCAAAAATATTTTTTGAATTCGTGAAACCCAGACGCTGACCTGTTTTGACTGCTTGCCACTGGGAAGTCAAAATCAGATTATCCAACTGGCTTTTTATTTTGAGACGCGCTTCTTCTTCTACAGGATAAATGATTTCGTTTTGATCGTTAATATAGACCAAATTGATATGTTGATTACTAAACAAGCCTTCTGTACTGCGAAAAGACTCCTGTAGCGCTGCCTCAGGATCATTTACCACCCCGAGGCGATTGGCATAAGTCTGGGCCACATCAATCGTCGAACTCGCATAGCTATACAACTGCTTGTAGTTATTTTCTTCAATCGTGTGGCGTGTCAACTGGGTAAAAGAGACGCCGACAATCAGTAACACGACCGCAATCACTACCCAAAAAGCCATCAATTGCTGATAGAGATAGCGCATCACGCCACCCCTGAATCATCAAATTTGTAACCAACACCCCAGACTGTCTGAATGACCTGTGGACCGACTTTTTCGATTTTTTGGCGCAATTTCTTGATGTGGGCATCCACCGTCCGTTCATCGCCAAAATACTGATAATCCCAAACCAATTCCAACAATTGTTCTCGAGAAAAAACTTGTCGTGGTTTTTTTGCCATCGTAAAGAGTAAATCAAACTCTTTCGGGGTCAAGCCAGGAATCAGCTGATCATCCAAATACGCTTCCCGCGTTTTGGTGTTCATTTTAAAATGGGTAGTTTTGACATCATAGGCTTCGTCATTGGCTTCTTGCGGCGCTTTTTCTACCAATTCACTCCGGCGATGCAAGGCTTTCATCCGAGCAATCAACGTCAGTGGGCTAAAGGGTTTGGTAACATAATCATCGGCGCCCATCTCAAGACCGATGACTTGATCACTTTCGGAATCCCGCGCCGTCAACATGATGATCGGCACCGTATCAGAAACCTTACGAATTTCCCGAGCAACACTCATGCCGTCCATTCCCGGTAAATTCAAATCCAACGTGATCATGTCCCACTTTTCCGGTTCTGCCAAAAAAGCATCTAAGCCTTCTTTGCCATCATATTTAAAAGTCGCTTCCCAACCTTCATTCAAAAAAAACATCTGCATCATTTCCGATACCGATTCATTGTCTTCAATCATTAAAATATTCATGGTCTCACATCCATTCCCTAATCTTTTCCCTTCGCCTAACTGACGGCGAAAAGTGTCATCTTCAGTATACTTCAAAGGGGCTGTTTTCTCCATTAACTTCACAGAATTTTCCCATAAGCTTTCCTATTTCATCGATTTTTTGGTATCATGTGGAAGATGTGTCCCACGACATGAAAACTAATAATCGAGGTGTCTGAAATTGAACTATCAAGCCATTGCTTTTTTTGACCTAGACGGCACGCTCCTTGACCAAAACTCCCGCATCACTCCTGAAGTGGCGGATGCGATGTTGGCCCTCAAGGAAAATCACGTCTTGCCGGTGATTGCTACCGGCCGCACCGAAATCGAAATTTTGGATATCCGTCAAGCTGCCCATATCGATTCAAATATCGTCATGAATGGGGGCTATATTCGCGTTGACGGTGAAGAAATATACTCCGACTTGATTGAAAAACCTCAAATCGAGCGTTTGTATCACGCCGTCTTAGATCACGGCGATCAACTTTCCTACTATAATGAAGGAGCCATTTGGTGTACCGGCCATTCGGAAGATTTGATTGGAGCTTATACCTTTATCCATTCCAAAATCCCACCCATCGATCCCCTGGGCTTCCAAAATAAACCAGTCAATATGCTACTGGTTCTTGGTCGGGAAAATCGGGATTTCTATGAAGCAGAATTTCCTGAATTTGACTTCTATCGCAATACCCCTTACTCCATGGATACTGTCAAAAAAGGAGTTTCCAAAGGAGCCGCTATCAAGATCCTTCGAGAAACTACTGGTTTGAGTCACTTGCCAACTTTTGGTTTTGGAGACGGTCCTAATGACAAAGCCTTATTGCAAGCTTGCGATACCAAAATCGCTATGGGCAATGCCGGCGATGAACTAAAAGAAATGGCTGACTTTGTTACCAAGAAAAATACAGAAGGTGGCATCATCCACGCCTTGAAACATTTCCAATTGATCTAGCTGGATGAACCCATGACCAAAACTGGTTGTGGGTTTTTGCTTAGCTTACCGGCAAATCCTAAAAAACACCTTAAACCAACGTCTCCCACTTTTCAAGGATAACTAGTTGTGTTACACTAACATCACGGAACCTCCCTTATATAAGGGGGCTGTTACGGATTCGACAGGCATTGTCGAGCTCGAATCGCGCTTCGAAGGTTACGTCTTCGTTAAAACGTTACAGTTAAATATAACTGCTAAAAACGAAAACAACTACGCTTTAGCTGCCTAATAACAGTTTAGCGTGATCCTCCCGGCATCGCCCATGTGCTCGGGTCAGGGTCTCAAATGAAGTGGGATACGCTAAGTCTTTCCGTCTGCAAGCCTTAGAAGAGATCATCAGACTAGCAACATCAGTAGCCTGTCATTCGGCGATTGATCGCGCGAAACCTTAAATAGAACTGACTATGAGCGTAGACTTTTGGGTAGCGAGATGTTTGGACGCGGGTTCGACTCCCGCCAGCTCCATTGGTAGTTTTTACCACTTTTGACTAAGCGTTGAAATCCTTTTAGATAAAGGGTTTTGGCGCTTTTTGTTTTTCGTGGTTTTTAGCGAATATCAAAAACGGATGGTCAAAAGGATGGTCAAAAACATGTTTCCTTAAACAAAAAAAGACCCCTCCCACTCAATTAAGAGCAGGAGGAGTTCCTATGTACGGCCCTCGGAAAAATCCGAGGGCTATTTTGTTATTTAAGATAAACAGACGGCACCCAGCCAAATCCATCAACTTCGGACCAATGTTTGCTCCCGTGAACAGACTGCCCGTTGTTAGCCGTAGCGGTGACCTTAACTTTTGTACCCTTTTTAAGGATACGGTAGCCGCTAGCAGTTTTAACGATCGGGCTAGAAAGAGACTGGCTCGTGTAGACATTAAGCTTGTCGATCGTTACCGTCTTAGTTTTGCTGGTTGATGGCTTGTTTTGCGAATTTGCATTTAAATCTGTGGCAGCTGCCCACCCAAGGCCGTTCACATGATACGGTTTTTTCTTGCCTTTAGCGATTTTATCAATCTTTCCAGATTTACCTCGACTCTTACTTGATTTGCCAGAGCCATCCGCATCCTTATACAAATTCCCAGTGACTTTAACGGTATCACCTGTCTTCAGACCAGTAGTTGGTTTTGATTCAGAAGGGGAACTAGTTTTATATCCAAAACACGCCAGCATCGCTGCAATCGCCTTGTCTAAATTCTTGACTAACTTATCCATATCGGATTTATTATCAACAAAAGCCCATTCGATTAACAGCACTTTCTTGCCTGGGTAACTATTTCGTGCTAAATATAGCCAACTACCATCTTTAGCGCCTCGATTGGTTAACCCTGTTGCTTTAGAAATGGCAGCTGCCATCTCCTCTGCCTTGCCCTTACTTGATGGCGATCCGTACAAGACTTCCACACCGTGCGCTGTGCCGTTGAATGCATTTAAGTGGTTGGACAAAGCCCAGCCATCTGCACCAGCGTTAATTTTGGCGGTGATATTTCCAAGATTGCTATTTGCACTTGTGCCGGCATTATCCGTTGTGTCTTTTGCTTTTGTAATAGTTAAAATCTTCTCGTTGATCTTCCGAGTAAAATCAGCCTCGTTATATCCATGCCCGCCAGCACCTGGATCAAACCAAGTACTACCTGTTTTCTTACCACCGTGTCCAGCTCCGCTACTTACAATACTCATTTTTCTTCATCCTCCTTATACATTATTTTCTTGATCATCTTTGTCTGGTAATTTGTCTTGTTGATTGGTCTGCAGTCGCTTGATGATTGGATCAAAAATATCTTTGCCGACACCAAGTTTGTTACAATTTTCCACCACACTGATCAGTTCGTTTGCTGTTTCCAACGTGTAGACACTGATAATGACCGTCACAGATATTAAATCTGGCAAGACGATGGTCAATGGCACAATCGCCACCAATACCACCAGCAGAGCAAACTTTTTAAGCAATCCGGTACTCATCTTTCCGGATTTTAGGTCGTGGTTGGTGTAAGCCTGGATAAAGCCAGTGATCATGTCCGCTGCCATTAAAATCAAAATGACACCCAGCCATATCAGCACCTTTCCATACTCATTTTTCATCATTTCTTCTGCCCACAGAATCATTTTCATATCCATTAGACTCACTTTCCTTTTCTTATTTTAGCTTTTGGGACCAACACAAAAAGACAACCAGCGATTAGGCTGATTGTCAAAAACTAGAACTTACCTAAAATACGGTAAATGTTTATATTTGCAGTATTTATTTCTGATGCACTTGATGAACCCATATTGTTATTTACACTTTTTGATGCGCTAATTTTTAATTGTGTATTATTTACATACGAAACACTTGTTTCTGCATAAGAAAATCCAACATCTGTCCCGCCGTTATTAATATTAACGCTGGTCAATCCAAAACCACTTTTAAGCTGATTAACAGTGATCCGAGCTAAGCTGTGATTGCCTTGATACTCGTACATGATATCGAAAAACTCAAATTTATGGATTCCGTCTGTCAGAAGTATCGAATCGTTCAATTTTCCAACACTCCCAGAAAATAAAACTGCTTCTTGCCAAATTCTTCTCCAACCGTTAGGATTGTCAACTTTATTATCATCGTTATTAACAACATAAGTCCAAATTTTCCCAGTACCTGTTTGTGTTGCAGTAATAAATTTTCGGGATCCTGCGACTGCCACATCCACCAAGAAAAATGAGTAGGTTAATGGTAAATTATTTGTCAAATTGCCCTCGATTAACCAATTTCCTGCTGATAGATCAAGTACATTAATATCCCCGTCGCTAATTAACTTACTATCCCCGTTTGCCGCTGTAAGCTTACTTAACATTTCTGGTGTCATGAAGCCGGATACCAAACGGTTGACTTCTGGATGGGCTTCATCCCCTCCTAGCCCTTTGTGATGACTAAAAAGGCGCCAAATTTTAGCTAACATACTTTCCATTAATTTTCGCCTCCATAACCAAATGTCAGTCCTGTACCGCGACCAAATTTTAAAATTTCAACTGTTTTAGTTGACTCATCAATACTAAAAACTGACCAACTATCCTCTTGTGGCGTATACCAGTATTGTGTGCCATCGTTATCTCGGCCTACAGACTGAGCAGTAATGACATAATTAATTCCACTTTGCAAAAGGTAATCATCCCTGTGCTGATGCCCACAAACAACTGCAATAACATCTCCTGTTTGTCCGCTAAAATTAAAATCTAGATTTACTGGCAAGTCTGCACTACTACCAAGTAGGGTTCCGCTGGTTTTACCCGCAAATCCATTAATCAATTGTAAAAGTACATCGTGATTGTAAACATTAGCAGTTGGCTCCCCTCCAATTGTCCCCTTGATATTGCAGTGGCTAAATGTAATTACATCTCTATTGGTTTTTAGCGCAGTATTTGCTAACCATTCCAGCTGGTCTTGCTGGATTACGGTTGTGTTCGTACGTGGATATTTGAGAATTCCGTTTTTATCTAATGTTTCAGGGCTTTGGTACAAATCAAGCCAAATTACTCTGACGTTAGTATTTGGAATATCATAATAGCAATAATTTGATTCGCCATTTCGCACTTCCCCAAATCTACTCGATTTCTGGAAATACAATTCTGCAAATTCTGCATTTGTTACTAAAAAATCAGTCCCAGGAACTTTATTCGCATCTGCTCTTATAGACTGATCATCGTGATTTCCAATGCCGATTATAATCGGACACTCGCAGCATGTGTCTAAAGTAGTTGCGTAATCTCGATGATGTTTTAAAATTTCTGTTTTAGTATTTTTATTTTCGTCAGCATTGTCTCCACCGGAAATGATCAGGTCTAATTTATCAGAGATAGCACCGATATTTAAAAGGTGTGTTAATCCGTAAGATGCAGCTGGAAATGGTCCCCAATAATCTGATCGAACTACATAGTGAACGTCGGTAATATGTCCAATGTTGATATTATTTTTTCTGGATTCAAGCTGATTTTGAATATCGAACAGTGGTGCCTCAAAGATATCACGAATGCCACCCATAATTTCATCGTTGATATTAGCAGAATTGTTATTTGTCGCTTCGTCTAACTGCGTTTTTAAATCATTTAATTGATTAAGCAATTCACCATTCGGATCAAGAGATTCCAAAATTTCCTTATTTTGATTTACAAATTCATCCCAATCCGATTTTCCAGCAGCTAAATACTCATCTAATTTGCGTTTTAAGTCTTCAAACGTCCATAAATACGTTGATCCATTAGTTTTGACTTCTGTAATTCCGTCCGAATAGACCGACTTAATAACGTTGTAGTAAAAATCGCGAGTCGTAAACTGTTCCGAAAAACTACCATCAGAATTCATTCTCCTAAAACTAAAATATGCGGTATGGCGGCCAAGATTTTGCCAATCGGTTGGTTTTAATGTATATTCCAGCTTTCCGTTAGCAGAATCAATCGGTCCATCAACTTCTTGTTCGATTAATCCTAGGCCTAAGTCTGTCGATATCTTGGCACAAAAGAATGGTTTCAGCCCCGTGTATGCTTTCGGACTGCTGTTTTCCGTCATCGTTACAACAAAAGTCTGTGTATCTTGATCTGTTTGTCGGATTTTTAATAAACCAACATCATTATTTGGTTCCGTGGTACTTAATGTAATTGGATATCTAATTGCCAATTAAAATCACTCCTATATCGTTATCTTTGTTCTTGGATTAACAAAATCATCATCGCTACTTGGCCAAAAAGCCTTCATTAGTTGGAAATGCAAGTGTTCACCTGTCGATGGTCCTGTGGTGCCCATCAAACCTAGTTGCTGGCCTGCTGTGACGGTTTGACCAGCCGTGACATCAATCCGTGATAGGTGAGCGTAGCCGGTATACAAGCCATCCGCATGCTGGATGACGACATAGTTACCATAGTAGTCAAAATACTCACTACTAGCTTGGACTACCTTACCAGCGTTGGATGCTAGAATTGGCGTATTTGGATTACCGTTGACCAAATCAATCCCATTATGAAGTTGCAAAACACCAGTAATCGGATGTACTCGCATCCCAAATTCAGAGGTGACTGTGATTGGTTTAGCGATTGGCAACTGATAACCTCCAATTGCTTGCGTATCAAACGGGATCTTCGTTGGTGTTGTCAACGCCAACGCATCGACCTTTTCAGCCCGAAAGCGATTCTGGATCCCTTGAACGTATTCTGGCGCCACCATTGATGAAGCGTTGGCTACAATGTAGTCGCAAACAGTCGTGATAAAACTGCTGTCGTTCCATGAACTTGCGAATTGTTGGACAAAACTGTAAAAGAAGCCGCTTTGAACCGCTGCTGGATACCAGTTTGTGATGGAACAAAAGATGGAGAGTGTCCCAAGCCATTTGTTGCCGTCGTTTAAATCCACGCCTGTGCTTGATTTCAAATGTTCAATCATAGGTTTCAATTTTTGACGACAGAAATACTCGGCTTGCACGCCGGTGAACAACGTTTCGTTTGCTGCACCAAATGTGGCCCATGAGTTGTTAAACTCTGACGTGCCCACGCTCCCAACCAGCGCACTTCGGATACTTGGATAGTTAGTCGCTAACCAAGCTAGAAATGGTGTCATCTCATAGGCTTGAGTGAAAGAATACTTCCCATAGTTCCAGCCGGCTCCATCGTTTAAAGGTTCGTGATAATACCCCGACGAACGATCGCCCATTTCGTATTTAGCAGTCAATGCCAATACTTTTACAAAAATGGTCAAGTCACCACCACTTGGACCGCCAGAACCGCTCCCGTTCGTGTCAATTTTCACGCCATTAACATAAAGTTCTTTGACATTTAAACGGCCGCCAACAGTAGCGTTATTGCCAACGTTTAACGAGTCACTAGCTGTTAGCCTTTCAGTTGCCGCGAGACCATTGACTCTAATATTTTTGGCAAACTCTGCGTATTCGGCTGCGTCTATTCGGCCGTTGACTTTTAGCGTGTTGGTGATTTCTAGGCTAAGAGCTTTGAGCGCGGATACAATATTCACATCGCCAACAAATGTTGCCTTGCTAGCGATGAAATTGCCCACTTCAACAGATACGTTTTTACCCGCTGGTGTTTTAAACACGATATTTCCGCTCTTGTCTAACTGGATACCGTTATTTTCAATTGCTGAAAGTTGAATGATTTGTCCGCCTTCATCCAAGGTGATAAACAATGAACGGCCGTTGTAGTTTTCGTCTGGTAATGCAATGCCGGAGAACTTAGTACCGGTGGTTCCTATTAAGCCAACTGATTCGTTGTTGTTCCAAAACTGATTACCTTTCTTTGTTAACTCCATGATCTTTTTGCTACCATTCCAAGCTTGAAGGACACCAGCTGCTAATTTCAACTGATCACCAAGAGCGTTAAAAGATGTCTCAAAAACATCAGCAATAATCTTCCCAGTTAAGATAAAATCAGCATTTAGGATCCCATCAATAGACCAAGCATTTCTAAAAGGGCCTCGCCAGCCATCACGAGAAAATCCAATTCCTTGGTTATTAATTGCAATAACATCCTTGGCAGTCTCTCGGCTGTCAGTATCCATGTAATACGTTGTATGGGGTCTGTTTTTTGGATATTGTAAAACCGAACCACCCTCTACCCCATTGATTAAATCAGTGATGTAATCAACAAATTCAGACATATAACCTTTTTTAGTTAATGCTTTGATAGTCTCTCGCATTTCATTATTTTGTTGCTGATAAAAAGTTAATTTTGCATCGCCCGCTACAATTCTTTTTGTTTTTTCAAGCAGTGAATCGTAAACAACTTCGGTAATTTTAGCCTCAACATAAATATCATAAAGCTTGTGATAAACGCTAAAGGTGTCAAACAAACCATAATTTCGCAATCGGGCAAATTCTTTTGCTTCTTCTGAGTCGGTTAATTTATCAACTTCCAGTTCAATTGATACTTTTGGCTTATCAACACCAGGATTTGTAGATGAAAAATACTTCCCCGCTACCTTATTTAAGCTATCTAAATCATGTACACCTTGTTCTTCGGTAAATTGAACATACCTAGCATAAATATCTGGATAGTTATTAATTAGTGAACTATCCACCTTCTTCCCATAGATACGCTTAGTTTTACCATCATTCCCATCTTGTAAATCTGCATAAGGTAGACATCGAGTAATAATCGATTGCCAATCAAATGTGATTTTCAATCCGGTCAAATCTTTCCCGTAGCGTACAACTCCTACGTTGTCTCGCCCACGTCGTCTAAGCAATGATAGTTTAAACGGTTCGCGTTTAATCTCTCCACCCCAATACTGAAGTAAAGAACCTTGTTCCCCAGCAATACAATTCAAAACATTTCTAGCCTCGAAAGTTGTACTCGACCGGGTAGTGATATCAGAAAATAATTTGATATCAGAAGATGCATCCATACCGGCAGTAATCAATTGCATCGCTTCAGAGCCATTACAAGATGCGATTTCTACATGTTGGACCTGTCGATTGCCCAAGCGATAAGTACGAGATTGGGCATAGATTAAGATATTGTTACCAATCGTGTCTTTGTAGGTTCGCTTAATTTCAAAAATATGATAGGCATCTGAATCATTCGGCTTAACCTTAATCTGATAGCCATTCTCGAAGTATTCAGCAAATCGAGAAAGCAGCGGGTGTTCAAGTTCTAATTCATACACGCCATTTGCACCTTCACGGATATCTGCCCGAGTCGTATCTCGCAATATCCCTAAGCCGTTGGTGCTAAAATCCGTTGCTGTCGGCTCATAAATTCTTGGTTTCAAACTTTTGTCCACCACCTTGGCTGAATATTGAATTCTTGTACACTTCCAGTCCATCTAAAAGTATTGGTACCTTTAGAAAGCGTGGGGAAATCAAGAAATTTCGTTTTGCTATCTTGAGTTTCCAAAATACCATCCACAATTCGATATGATTCTTCTAATTGAGAATCGATGAGTATTTCATTACCAATATTTACTAATTGAAACTTTTGTTCATTAACCCAAAAAGAAATATCCCCAGAACCCTTAATCTGAATTAAAGGTTTGGAGATATAGGGTTCGATATTTGCCAGTTTTTTTGCATTGGTTATCCACCTTAAGCCTGTTCTTGACATTTTAAATGGTCGCAAGCTAATTTTGAACTCAAATGGCGTCCACATCCCATTTTTATGAGTACCACTGAATATAGGCGGCTCGACGACAATCGCTTGGTAAATATAGTGAGGATCAAAATTGTAAGTAAAATCGGCGTAGTCAGACATATCCAACCACGCCTTGATTTTATCTTCTAAATGGTACATTTCTTCGTAGTCACTTACTTTTGCGACACACTTCAACTTCCATTCCACATTTTTGTAATAAGCATAATCAACTACTACCGAATCATTTCCAGGTCTTTCCTTCAACTCAATTACTCGACCAGCAGAAACGCGTTGAGGTCTAGCACTTAAAAACACATCAAAGGCTTCACTGTCAATGTGGTTGATTTTAAATTGTCCTGGTCTAAACATTGAATACCCCTCCTTTTGGATCCTCATCTCGTTCTCTTAAATCTTGAATAAATACAACCAAACGTCTAGCCATATTCATTAATTGAACGTCGGATAATTCACCTAGTGCTTGGAGAGTGATATTAAATGTATCTCCTAGCTTTCTCTTATTGGTTTCAGTATCTTTTTCAGGGTCATCATTGGTCCCTGTTGCAGTAGGTACAACTTGATTCACATCAATCCCAGTACCTAAATCATCTGTGTTAAAGTTTAATTTTTCTGAAATGGTGTCCATAGCATTTTGAATAGAATCGCCTTCATCTTCAATACCACCGGCAATCCCCAGAGGAATCCATTTCCCGACAAAATCACGGCCCCATCTGGATGGCGAGTGAATACCAAAGAAACTCAAGACATTTTCTTTAAAACCGCCCATAACTTTTTTGGCTGAATCCCATAAAGCACCGGCAGAGTTGGAAATTCCTTTGCCGATACCAGAAATGATATTAACGCCTACTTCTAGCCAATCAACGGACGTGAATTCATCGATAAAGCCAGTAATCAGCTTGTAACCGACATTTCCTAATTCACTGATATACCCTAAAAATCCATCAATAATCGCCAACATGATTTGTGGAATTGCCCCCACGATAGCAATAATGATTTGCGGTAAATTCTCAACTAGCGCAATGAATAACGTGACCCCTGCTTTAATTAACTGCGGTGTTGCACCACTGAAGGCACGAACAACGGATGTGATGATTTGCGGGATTGCTTTAACAATTGCTTGAATAATTGTCGGTAAAGCTTCTACTAGTGCAATCAATAGTGTTATACCGGCATCAATGATTTGAGGTACGGACTTGATAAAGAAACTTACCAAGCTATTGATAATTTTTGGCAATGCTTGAATCAATATTGGTAAAGCTGTAATTAAACCTTGTGCTAATCCTGTGATCAATTGTAATGCTGCATTAAGTAGCATCGGCAAATTTTTAATCAACCCTTGGACAATCGTAATTATTGCTTGGACCGCTGCCGGTATCAACGTAGGCATGGCTTGTGCAAGTCCCATCACTAGGGCCGTCACGATTTGCATAGCCACGTTAATAAACATTGGTAAATTAGCAATGATTGTCTGAATTAGCGTCATTAACGTATTAACCACGACCGGAATTAGTCCTGGTAACAACGTCAGTAATGTTTGTAAGACTTGGTTGAACAAGTCAGTCACTGCAGTAAGTAGCGTCGGTAGCAACTCACCAATTGCAGTCAGTATCCCATTTAACAGTGGTGGCAAGGCGGTCACGATATTCCCTAAAACAGGCGTGATGTTTTGAACAACATATCCGAATTGTTCTACCAAATTATCTACAAGCTTACCAATATCAGCATTGGCATTGCCCATACCGGCTAGCAAGTTTGTCCAAGCAGAACTCATACCAGCAATGGAACCGCTGATTGTTTCAGTGGCTTCTTTTGCAGTAGTCCCTGTAATCCCCATCTCTTCTTGCATCACATGGATGGCTTCCGTGACATCCGCAAAACTAGATAGATCATATTTGATCCCAGAAATCTTTTCTGCATCCGTCAAAAGACGTTGCATTTCTTCCTTGGTTCCGCCATACCCCAGTTTGAGGTTGTCCAACATAGTATAGTTTTGCTTGGCGAATCCTTGGTAAGCATTCTGGATATTGGTAATATCTGACCCCATTTTATTGGCATTGTCTGACATATCAATAACAGCCTGGTCAGCAACCGTTGCGGCTTTCGCAGTGTCTCCACCTAGGGATTGCAGAAGAGACGCGGAAAATCCTGTTACTGTCTCCATGTACTCATTAGCTGACATCCCGGCAGTTTGATAGGCTTGGTCAGCAAAGTCCTGGACTTTTTCAGAAGCTTTACCAAATAAGGTATCTACCCCACCAACTAGCTGTTCATAGTCAGCATAAGCAGAAACAACTTGCTTACTTAAGCCAACAGCGGCTGCTCCAGCGGCACCTGCTGCAACTGCCATGCCGGCACCGACAACTTTCAAGCCGCTACCAAGTTTGCTGAAGATTGATTCAGACTTTTGAGCCTTACCAGTGGTTTCATCAATGGCGGCATTCGCTTCTTTGTTGTCAGCGCTAATTGTTCCAAACAGCTCAAACACATTAAATGCCAAAGTCGTCACCCCCAAACTTTTCTAGCATCCTCAACGCGGATTCTGCAGCTTTTTGAGATTCAGACTCGACTTGTTCTTTTGGCTTGGCTTTTTCTAGCATCTGCTCCTTAAACTCGTTGTAAGATGCGTTTTGCCTCATCGGATTGGCAATATACATCGACCACAACTTATCATCCGTCATTTCTTCAAACATCGCACTTAGAAAATCATAGAAATCACGCCATTTAATCGTAGACAACAAAAAAGAGACGTCACTATATCTTTTGAATAGTGTGTCTCTAAATTTATGTAGTCCACCATAGCGTTCAATTAAGAAAGCAATTCGAATACTTCGCGTAATTCCGGCTTTAAGAAAAAATCCTTCACTAACAAGGCATAAGTGACAATATTTGTTTTGCCGATTTCTTCTGGAGTTTTACCTGTCAAATCCGCCAATAAGCTGTTTAACTCGGTTTTAATACTTTTGTGGTTAGCCAAAATATATTTCACTGCTTTACCAACAAGATCAAAACTTTGGGCAGAAATTTCTTCTTGGATATCTTTTATCTGATTCGCTAAGGTTTCTTTTTGCTTGTCATCTTTACCACCAGCAACAATCGCCAGTTCTTTTGCTTTTTGAGATTTGATTTTCGCAATGTCTTTTTTCTGCAAGAAATCATTAACCAGATCCGTAACATTCAAGATATTGATGATTTCGAGAATTTTAAAAACATCATTGGCCTCTAATTCTCTCATCGAATAGCCCAACAGGCGCTCTTTAATTTTGTTTTCTTTTTCAGCCTTTTTGACTGCTAATGCTTGTTGCTCAACCTCAGTTAATTTACTCATTTACTATCAGTCTCCTTATTCGTTTCTGGGGCACCGTCTACTTTTCGACTCGTTTCTATAACATCGGCTTTAACAATAGTTTCTTGCACTGGTTCAATCAAGATGCGTTTTAGATTGTTGTTTTTGGTAGTTAGCTGTTTAATCCGTTTTGGGTCATCATTTGTATAAATGTCTCCAAGCCAATACTTCTGACCTTTTTCAATAAAAGGATAAATCACCTTGTACTTCATGAAATTCTCCTTTCTATGCCTCTACTTCTGGTTCTTTAGGCATCAGGATTCGAACTGGCAACGACGTGCTGGTAATATCATCAATTGGTGTTCTTGCAGCAAAAGTGAGTGGATAGATGGCTTCTGCCTTATCTTTCACCTCTAATTCGAGACCTGAAGTACAAATCGCATGATCCATGATGATAATCACAGGCAAGTCCGAGCCACTGAGGGTTCCGATATACCCTAAATTGCTAATATAATCCGTTTCTTCAATTTTTTGTTTTGGCTTGATCACGTCGTAGCCTTCTGGATAATCCGTCCCAGTTGATTCCGTTACTTCCGCAAATAAAGCCATTTTCACGTTATCCCGAGTGTGTTCAATCACGTTGATTTCAAAGGTTCCTTCACTGGATTCAATCATGTCACCGCCCACCGGAGTGGTAAACACACCGTCAACTTCGACTTGGCGCAGATTATTTTTAAGAGACAATTTTGAACCGCCGCTGGTAGCACCCAATACATCGTAGGACCATTTCTTTGTCTCGCCGTCCCAGGTTAGGTTGCGAACTAAGGCGCCAGCGTTTAGTAAATACCGTTTCGGGGTATCTTTTGAATAACCCGATTTAGGCAATGTTTCACTTGTAATCGTCATTTTATTTCCTCCAATCAATTTTGCAATAGAGCTGGATAGTGTGGCGTTGAAGAGTGTCTGAGCCAGTAGGGATTGGATTATCATTTCGATATTCAATCTGAACCAAGAACCCATCCGTCAATTGAAAGAAAGGTTCTCGGTCTGGAAACTTCTCTATCATGGCTGACACAGCCTTCAATAAATCCACGTCACTGCTCTTATTATTGTCAAAAATATCCACATCAATATAAAAACCCTGACCGGTAAACCGAATAGGCTCACCAGTCAGAGAAAATGTTTGATAAGGATAGATGACTTTCTTTTGCGTATTTTTCAGGTAATAACTTTCCGGATTAACTTCTTGAAAAAGTTCTTCCAGATAATTGATTACCTTGATTCTGTCGTTCATCAAATCTCCTCCCCGAAGATTGCCTTCGCTAAGGATTCAATCTCTTTTCTAGTTTGACGAAAGGCGGGACGCAAATAAGGTTGGGGCTCTTGACCCCAAGTGAAAAACCACTCACCCGATGGATCCTTGTAGACCCAACCACCTTTTCGGCCACGACCATTCTCAGCAAATTCACCAGTGCCAAATTCCACATAAATAGCGTACTCTACATTCGTTCCAACGTAGCCAACTAATTCTCCCTCATCGACTTGGTAATCAATCGAGCCTTTCAGTCTAGCCGTCTGGGTGGTAGCTAGCAGGATTGCCTGTCCTTGGACTAAAATACAAGCCTCGAATAGCCAACGAACTGTAGCCTGTTGAATTGCATCTTTCGCTTCTTGTGAGTGATCTCGAAACACCATTAAGTCCACCTCTTACAATAGATTTCCAAATGGTCCCCTTGCTCCATAATGTCATCCACAAAAGTAATCTCAAATTCTTGGCCATTTCTTGGATTTTTAATGCGGTCAGTAGTCAAGATTTCCTTGGCGGGAAACCCTTCAGTAATAAAGACCTGCTGACTGGAAGCAAGGAGCGAATTTTGATAGGTCTGCTCGTCGCTACCCGTAATCATGTCTAAATAGCCATTCACAACCTGAACGCTCTTAAACGCTAAAATAGGGTGGTTTCTTTCATCAACTTCTCCAGTGTCCATTTCTCGAAGGATTTCAAACGGCAAAGCTTTCATAATATCCACCTACCATTTCAGCAAGCGATATTTGTCCACAAAAGACATCATCGCTGCCGGATAACCATTGATGGTTTCTCCTGAATTCTGGTCAAAATACGTCTCAGACACTCGGGAGACGGTTTTAGACTTCAAACCCATCTTGTCTGTCATCTGAGTATCATATTTCAAAAGCTTTCGTACACCAGCGAGAATATCAGCTGGATATTCTACCTTTGTGAGGTAGGCTTCTTTATCATTCCCAGTGAAAAGCTTTGGATTACCATCAAGGATAATAGTATTCCCAGCAACTTCTTTGATTACATAGAGACCATTGTTCCATTTACTAGCCGAAATTTGGATAGTATCTCCATTTCGCAGTCCTTCAACCTCATCAAAGACAATAACAGTGGCTTCACCTTCAAAACGAAGATTACAAAAGCGAACACGGCGATTCTGAAAAGGATTGTTCGTCAATTCCCGGATAGAAATTTCCAAACCGTCTAAATCGGCTTGCGTCACATTTGGATAGATCTTTTCAGCTTCATCAAGAGTAATAATCATGGGCTGTCTCCTCTCAAAAAAAGAAGAGGACAGCTTATTTGCTATCCTCTAAAAGTTTTTTCAAGTCATCTGTACTAGCATTTCCTTTGAACTCAATGCCTTTTTCAGTCAAGGCGGCTTTGATTTCATCGCGAGACATATCGGTGCTTTTGACAGCCTCCAATTGTGCAGTCAAATCGGCCACCTTAGCGACCAAGGCATCATTTTCAGCTTTAAGAGCATTGTATTCAGCAACCGAGTATGTTCTACCGCCGGTGGCCGTTTCAACAACTTTATAAGTCTTGGTTTTCTTGTCTAGCTCCACGACATCATAGCCCTCACCAAGATAAAAAGTCTTGTCGGTCTCATCAACTGTTAAAATACGATTTTCCTTTCTAACTTTCATGCTTATTCACCCCCCGCAGCTGCAGGTTCAACAGCAAAGGCTAATCCTTCATGCTTGGTTTCAAATAGTAAAACATCATCATAAGATTGTTCATAGTACAAGTAGTTACCAGAGTTAGCCGCAGATGGTGCGTCCAAGCCTACAAAACTGTATTTTTGAGGAGCAGCCATACATGGGATATAGATCAAGAAGAAATGCACTTGTTGAGCAGTTGGATCAGCCACCGCACCAGTCGTGAAGTCATACAAAGTTTTCATACGATCAGATGGAATTGCTGGTTCAATCACAACATCATCCAAACGATTAATAATCCGATTGATTTCACCGTTACTGTTTTGAACAGGAACCGTGCGAGAGAATGCTTGTAAGTTCTTCACCATAGTCCGAAGAGTTGGCGTACAGAAAATAGAACGTCCTTCAGTTGGAACGCCAGCTTCATCCATAGCCGTCATCATAGCGTCAAAGGTTTCCAAGAAATTATCCTTAGTGACAGCAATTTCGGTAATCCCACTAGCAGGAGAAAGAGCTTTTTTACGGGCAAACAAAGTAGATACCATCTGTTTATCCATTTCTGGAATTTTTTCTTCATCGTTGTACACTTTGGTGATATTTGCGATAGATACGGCTTGGTTTGTTTCATCAATATCCAATGGATCAACTAAAGTAGACCAATACCGTTCGTTGGTCAAAGTATATTCTTCCCATTGGTTTTCGTAGTTCGCATCAACGGCTGTAAGGGTACGACGTGTACGATCCTTACGACCATTTTTAATTAATAATTTTGGTACTTTTACTGTTTTAGCACCAGTGAATTTCAATTTTCCATTAGATGGGGAACTCCATAATTTTTGTGTGTACAGCAAGCCGTTTGCTGCATATCGTTGTTGTAATCCTTGTTGATAGGATTCGGCATAGTTTACTACTGCTGGCATTAAAATTCCTTCTTTCTATTATTTTGCTTGAGGTGTTGGCACGTCTGACATGAAGGCATCAATCATGGCTTGTGCTTGATTAGCTTCTGAGGCGCCACCTGCACCTTGCTTGGCATCGATTCGCTGAAATCCATCTAAGTCATTATTTTGATTATTCTCTTGACTTTGTTTATCAATTTCATCCGACTGAAAGTAATCTGGCATATTTTTTTGCAGATCCTTCACCTTGTTTTCAAGGTCTTTTACCTTGCCATCCTTATCCACTTCCAGATCACCAAGTTTAAACATTGCGTACTCAATATCCTTGGCGCCAGCAGCAGTCAAAGCATCCTTGGCTTGAATTGATACTTCCATATCCGCCAAAGCCTTCTCCGCTTTTTCCCGAGCATCTCGTTCTACTTGCAAGAGTTTTTGGGCATCCGGATTGTCCTTTGTTTTTTCTTGCAAATCCTTAAGAGTGCTATTGGCCTGCTTTAGCTGGTTAGACACGTTGTTATACTTTTCTTTAGGTACCGCATTTTTCGAAAACTCCGCATCAATTTCTTTATTCGCAGCATCGAGATCCACAGTTCCGTCTTCTTTCACGTGTTTTGCCAAAATCGTTTTAATCCATTCCATTGTGTTTTCCTCCCATACCTGTTTATAGCGGTCGGTTCCGCTTTGGGTTTCCAGATATACTGCTGGAATCAGTACGGTACCAGTTTTACGTCATAGTCCAGGACAAAATAAAAAGCCCCATTTCTAGGACTTACTTTCCTTATAATCAGTACGAACTACTGTACAACCAACTCGTGTGTACCATTCCACTACCTGTTTCAGACTCTTGGCAGTATGAGATAAGAGTTCAATTTTCAACGGTACATCACCATTGTGTTTTTCCGTTACACCTATTCCCACCCTAGCATACACACCATTCCAGTGATCTCTTAGTCCATTCGGAAAGTTTTCTGTTTCGATTGCGGTCTTGTAAACATGGACCACATCAGGTTTAACCTTCAGTATTAAGACAGCTTCGCAAAAATCTTTCATAAGCTACTTTCCCGCCTTCCGTTTCCCTAATTGATTTTCCATGACAACAGTGATAATCAGCTTCTCATTTAGGACTTCCGGAATATCCATTTCTTCTAAAGCTTTTTGGATAGCTTCAGTTTTCGAACGGCACGTCACAAAAGTAAAGTCATGCCAACTGTCCCAAGCATGACTAAAACTAACTTTAAATACGTTCATAGGCTTTCTCCTTTCTGTCAGGTGGTTTTTTAACAGGTAACGCAAAAAGACCGATAATCTCATGCAGAGTCATCGGTTGCCAAGGGCTATTCTGTTTATCCATTAAGATTCCTCCTTAATTTTGCGTACAAAAATAGCACCAGACTCTCGAATAGATTGAGCTTCTCGCCATTCATCATAATTCTTATACTCAATGACTTCTTTTGACTCGTTATCTCTTCGAAGCTTTGGCTCCATACCAAGAATTACTGAAATAGCAATACACCTGCAGTTACAGTCCTCCTCAGCTCTACCAAACATGTGCGGCTGGAGAGTTTTCTTGCCAGCAATCTCAAAATACTCATCCACTTCCCGAACTTGGCCATCCAATTGCTGGTGAGTGTGACGGGTACTGCCGTCTAGCGTGGATACCCACTTCTTTTTGACGCGGGCACCAGCGCTAATGGCGTCTTGCTGTGACTTTTGGGTGGTAACTCCAGTAACCCGGCCAGCTTCCGTACGAGCAATATTCATAGAGCGACGATAAGAAGCGCCACCGACTTCAGAAATCTGCAACGCCATCTTTTCAGTGGATAATCCTTTGGCGAATCCGCGAACGAGCACACGATTCATGTTCTTTTTCATCTTAGCGGCATTGCCCTTCAGACGAGTTGAAAGCTTGCGACTGGCTACTGGCGTATTAATGATTGTCTCCAACTGTTTATCTGTCAGCATTGCAAAAGTTAAAGGTACTTTTTGACTCATTTCGAACTCGTAGAATAAAGCATTGAAGGCTGTATCCCCCTGGTGCTTCAAAAAAGACCATAGGGACTGTTTTTCTTGGCCTTCTAGCTCATTAATCTTCTGATACATGGAAGTCCGAATTGATTCCAGACGTTCCTTCTGCAGCTTCTTCCAGTGCTTATCGTCGGTATCAATTTCTTTCTGTAACTGAATAACATCTTTGGTAATCTCAGATGCCAAGTCTTTGTATAGGGCCAGTAAATCTTTGTCTAAGTCTTTTTCAGACCTGTCGAGGATTTTCTCAATTTCAAGCTGATACTTGTTCTTCTTGACCATCCTCAATCACGTCCTTAGGCGGCAATTCTGACTCTTCAGTATAATCCTGCTCATCCAACAACTTTTGAACCTCTTCAAAATCTAAATCCATCAAATCACAGATATTCTTCAGGACTGTTTCATCATCCAAGCGACTAGCTGCTTCTAAAACAGTATCCAGTTCAATTTGCCGGGTTTCCGCAATTGTCTTCTCTCGATTGGCATTTTCGGTCTCATCCACCATGGTGTCCCGAGTGATGATGATTTCAATATCGCTGGTATCGTAAGCTTTCTTATGACGTTGATTAATATCGGCCACAATCAGCTCCAACATTCGTTTAATTAGCTTCCGAAGTCGAACTTCCATCTTGTTGCATTTGAGATCTAGCAAAGTATAACGGGACTGAATTACCACGTTGGTAATATTGCCATCGCCCACTTGAGAACTATCAAATCCCATGCCAAACTTGTAAATTCCCTCTTTGTCCACCTGTAGTTTAGCTTTCCGGGCCTCAACAGGAATATCCACTGTATGAACATCAAGGCTACCATTTTCGCCAACACCAACCGCGCCACGACTTCTCAGATTGTTGATGAGTTTCTCATAGTTGTCCCCAGGGAACCCCTTCACAGCAATAAAAGGCTGGTCAAAGTCCTGCAGATTATTAGACAAGGCACAGGCCATCAAGTCATAATCATCAATCAGCGCTTTGATAGGCTCTAAATCGGTAGTCTTGTACTTATTGTTGTCTAGACGTAAAAAAGGAATAAACTCAGGCATATTCAAGGCGGTTCCAAGAGAACGGCCATACACTTCACCAGTCTCTTTTTTTACAATGGTGTCAAAGTAGACCGGATTTACTGAGATACGAGTATCTAGCTCAAAAGTTTGCATGACATCCCCTTTTGAGAGGAAATACCACACTTTTTCCTTGTCCCAGATTTCAGCCCTGGTCACAATCACAGTTTTCCCTTCCCGATAAATTGGCACATCATAGTATCGAATAAAGACGATTAGCTGATTGTCATTGTCATAGATTTCAATCGTCTGTAAGCTATCCGATACCTGGAACTGAAGGCGGTCATCCGTTAGTTTGGTGTAGACATATTCATAGCCTTTTAGACTAGCGCCTTCCACTACTTCTTGCAGCATAACCTGGAAGTCCTCGTCGATATATTCATCCAAGAGTTCTTGCAGTCCTGCTTGGTCTGTTTTGATTTCAACCGGATTGGATAGCAGATATTGGACTTTCTGGTCCACCAGCTCTAAGAAAAACGGGTGTGCAATCTTGATATTGCTACGAGAAACTTCTTCACGAATCTTGCCTTCGTTATCCAAATAGAACATTCGATAGTTGAGAATGTCGTGCTTGTATTTATAGTAATCGACAGCAGTTCGCATGGTTGACTTGTGACTAGCCATACGATCGTGTGTGATTACCCGTTTTAGTGCGGTTGCTAACACTTTTGGGTCTTCTGATAAAAAATACTTTGGATCGTCCAAGGATGGACCTCCTTTCTTTGGTATAATTTTTGTGAAAGCGAGGTGATTCAATTGTCATTTAAAATGAACGGATTTGATGAGTTAAGCAACAAACTTAACAAAATGAACAAAGGTGTAGAAGAAGTAAACAAACGTGGTGAAGTATCTTTTGGGGAACTCTTCACCGATAGCTTTATGAGGAGCCACACAAAATTTTCAAAATTAGACAAATTCTTTGAAGCAAGTGGTTTTGATGTAAGTTCCTCTGAAGCTTTTTCTGCAATTCCTGACGAAGAGATCGATGCTTTTACAGCACAAAACTCCGAGTTTGATTCCTGGGAAGAGATGTTATCTACTGCAGGTCAGGAATACATTCTGAAGAAAATGGGCTTTTAACAGCTTCAATTTTCTTCAAAGTCTCTTTCAGCTGGTTTAACTGGTCCTCAGCCAGTTCGACTAGCTGTTTTATTTCTTTCAAGTCTTTCTCGTTAATTGGCACTTTTAATTCCATTCTCTTGTCCTCCTAATATAGCCAGCCTGCTTGCGATTTCATATATGGTTCCAATGCATAACGCAATGCGTCAATGATGTGGTTATTGGCATCAACTGGCACGTTTAGCCATTTACCAGCTTTATCTTGTTGGTAAACATAAGTGTTAAACTCCTCTAATGTCTTTTCGCATCTAGGATGAATATAAACTTTCAAGCCTTGCATAAAAGCAATACCGTGTTCAACAGAATCTTTCCCTTTGATTGCTCCAACAATACCAGTCGCCCCGCTATTTCTAAGTTCAGCAATCGTTAAAGGGCTGGCGCTATCTGCACGAATAACTTCATGCATAAGTCCTCGTTTATCAATTTCATCAATGATATCTCTAATCAACATTCCTGTTCGGTACAATTCACCGTATATCCACAACTCATTGTTTTCTTTATCGTAAACGGCACTAGGTAAGGTAGTTGGGTCATTGGTAAAACCAAAGTCCATCCCATGAATAACAAGGCCAATTTCTTTGATTTTTTCAGCTATGTCGAAATCTTTTACCTGGTAGCATCCATCAAATACTAGGCCTTCAGCAATTCCCCAATCTCCATCACAAACTACACGAGCTCGCCTTGGATTGGTACGGTAGAGATCCATATATCTTTGCCTATCACCATCATCTAACCATTCATTGTCTCGAAAAGTCGTAGTATCAGCAAAGACATCATCTTTTTTAGTTTCAGCATCAAAAAAAGCCCCTTTTAGCCAATGGTGTTCAGACCAAGGATTAAAAGTGACTGTAATTTGTTTATAAAAATCAGGCGCATCATACGTCCCACGAATGGATTCAACTACTGTATCGAACTTAGCTTGGTTCTCAATTTGATAAGCTTCTTCAAACCATGTCCAGCATAAAATTCCCACATCAACAGTAATTGAGGTAATTTTTAACTCATCATCCAACCCACGAAAAAGGATTTTCTGACCAGTCCGCCTTACTGTGATTTCTGGCAGTGATTCGTTAAATTTAAATAGATGAGATACATTAAGCCTTGCTGCTGCCCATTTAAAGTCAGTATAGGTAGATTGTTTATTCGTATTAGAGAATCGTCGGACTACAAGTAAATTTGCCCATTCATATTGCAGAATATCGTAAATATAGCAAAGTGCAGTAGATTTTGATTTCTTAGAGCCCCGTGAACCTTTTACCGCTCTAAAAAAATTACGACAATGAAAAAAGCGATTGTAACCCTTGCCTAGCATTTTAGCCATAGAGACTTTTACTTCATCATCCATCGTCATCATCCTGAGGTACATCATTTACAAAGATAACTTTTTGCGTTCCGGCGACATCGACTTTATCGGTGAATAGCGCATGGCGCTTACCTAACAGCTCCGCAGCCTTTAAGCGGTCTTTTGCTCCGACATCAACATCTTCATAAAGACCTTTTGAAGTTGCAACAGTTTCTGTTTCTTCTCCGCGCATAACAGAAGTCAAATACTCCAAAACTTCTTGGGCGTCAGCGATTCGTTTGCTTTCCATTTCAGAAAGTCGGGAATTTATATAATCTTTTAGGTCAGGTTTAGTCAAGTTTTCCTGTCCTATTTGTTTAGCTGTTTTTTTGCTATAACCCGCTTTAATCGCCGCTTCCTTAGCATTACCCAGCTCGACGAAAAAGTCGCAAAACCTTTTTTGTTTTTCAGTCATTATCACGTCTATTCACCTTCTTTCAGCAAAATAAAAAGACACCTGCGTGCACAGATGCCTTCTCATACATTATTCGATACTACAATCTTAAATCTTTTTTCTACTATTGTATACGACAGAACTACGACATATTTATGTCCTGCCTATGACCTAAAATTAGCAATTCGCACCTCTTCCAGCCCTTGACTATATAACCGAGTTACATGACGAAAAGAATAATGCTTCGATTCAGCAATCTCATCAAAAGACAAGAGATCAATAAAATACATCTCTAAAACTTCAGCACACCGTTCATCATCCAAAGCGTCGAAAGCAAAGCAAGCTTCTTGTCTAATCCTATGACTTGATTGAACTAAATTATTAATTCGGGTTTTCAATTCTTCTTTTCGAACTAATAATTCATCAAGCGTAAGAGGCTGTCCACCTCGGGGCATATCAGTAATTTCTTTACTGTTCAATCCTTCAAGTTTGAAATCCAACTCAGAAAGTTTTTCTTCTAAACGGTCAATCTTTGTAATGCACCGGCGATACTTTTTCAAATAATATTTTTTTCGTTTTGTTTCCTCTTTCAAACTACTACCTCCCATTTGACTGCATATACATGTCATCTTGAAAAGAAATAACCGCACTCAATATCCTATTAACCAATGGATGATTGTTGTATTTATTCCCAAGCTCACCTAGTGAGTGCACGAGCCATTCCCAATATTCATCTGAATCAAATGAACAACGTTGGAGAACTTGGTTCGATGCAGCCATCCATTTTTGAAGATCATCAAAGAATGCTTTCCAGTCCATCACAACTCCTCAATTCTGATATAGATTCCTGACACCTCAGCCCAAAACTTTTCTGCAATCTCACTAGCTACCAGCGCATCATCTTTCCAGAAACCTAGATCCGTCATACAGTCCTTTAGTAACTTTTGAAGGTTATCTGTATCTGGCTTTGTCGCTTTCCACTCCCCATCCTGATGCTTACCCGACAAGGGGAAACACCACTTAGTAATCAATCGAACCGGTCCAGTAAATTTTTTCTTTGGTGTGTTCGGTCCCAGGTGCGCAGTCAGCTTAGCCCGCGCTGCTACTAAATCCGGTGGCTCATAAAAAACCGGCTTTCCATTTTTGACAGTCACTTGCTTTTGCTGGTGAGTAGTTGTCGGGACTTTAGCCATTGGCATAAAAAATTCAATCATCAATTATCTTCCTTTCCGGGCGAGTACCATTACCCTGGATTTTTGTTCCGCGATATTTTATCGCACAATCAGCATGTTGCAACCTCCAGTGGCTACCATTATTTTCTCTAATTCGTTCAAAATGACCCTCGCCTTTATTTACAAAACCACCACAGCGGTAGCAGTAACCTGAGTATTTATTTCGCAATTGTTACCACCTCATTTTCGTTATTTATTTGTTACCTTTTCTATTTCTTTTTCTCTTGTGAAATCCATCAAGCTGTAGCGTTGTTACCCTTTGTGATATCTATCCCCCCAAGGGGAGATATCACAGGGTAAACGAACAGCGGTGTGACAGTGTTTTAAAAGCTGTTACCTCCAGTGAACTCTATTTAGCCTTACACGAACAAATGTGTTTTGTTACCTCCAGTGAACTCTAAATAGAGGTAACAACTATTGCTCATCATTCTTCATTATGGTTCCACCATCAACAACTAATGCCTTGTGTTTTTTAACACGCTTGTATACAGCACTTCTAGAAATATCCAAATAATCAGCGATTGCCACAGCTTCAACTGGTTCTCCATTTTCAGAGAGAATATTAAATGCCTCTTCTAATTCCTTTAGTGTCTTTTCAGAGCGACTCTCATTTGATTTAGCTGTTCCCTTTTTCCAACTCTCTTTTGGGTCCTCTTCTAACTTAATGTCCTGCAGCGATTCATCCAAAATATGAATTGGATATTTGAACCAGGCGTTCACCGGCTTGAATTTCGGAAACTCTCGTAACGTTCCTTCCAGCCGCCATGCGGTAGCTTGCCTTGCTGATTCAACGGCTGCATTTTTCTGATCGTTGATTTCTTTCAAAATTGGCTGGGCGTGAATAGCGGCCATCAAATGATGTTCCATCTGCTTTTTACTGAACTGGTCGTCTTGGCTAATTTCCTTGTATCCGGGGTTAAACTTACGAATGGCATCAAGGTAAGTCTGACAAATCATTTCATTTTCCAAAGCCATGTAGCGGTCTTCCGTAACAGGCAATTCAATCAAATCTAAAATGGCATCGGGATCCCGAGCAAAAACTCCCGAGCCGCTCGAGCGGTCCATTGAATTTTTACCACCTTGCGAACCTTTGCTGTGATGGTGACAGTAAATTACTGCACATCCTAATTCAGTGGCAATCTTGTCGAACTGATTGGTAAAATTTGCCATCTCGTGTGCGCTGTTCTCATCACCCGTCAACACCTTATAAATTGGGTCAATGATAACCGCAATGTAATTTTCCTTTTGTGCCCGGCGGATTAGCTTAGGTGCCAGCTTGTCCATTGGAGAAGTTTTCCCGCGAAGATTCCAAACATCAATATTTGAGACATGTTCATGCCCTTGGCCAAGTCGGTTATAAATTTCAATGAATCGCATCTTGGCTGATTTCTCATCCAATTCCAAATTGACGTACAGGACTTTGCCTTGCGTGCAATTAAATCCCATCCACTGACGACCCTCGGCGATGGCAATGGAAAGTTGCATCAGTGAGAAAGACTTCCCGGCTTTTGACGGACCAGCGATTAACATCTTATGGCCTTGTCGTAAAACGCCACCGATTAACTCAGGAGCCAGTTCGATTTTTGTTTCAAACAAATCAGCTAGGCTTTCGGGATCCGGAAGATTGTCATTCATGTCCTCAATGTATTCTTGCCATTCCTCCCAAGAAGCTTTCCCGATATTGGTATCCACAAGGAATTGTTTCTTGTCGCCTCGGATAAAACCAGGAAGGCGGGTCAGCCGTGAAGGATTCTTATTCTGTTTATCCACCCGAAGTCCATTTTTTTCGACAATCTTATAAAGATAGTCCACTCGTTCCTGGTATTGTGGATAGTTCACAGCATCTACTTTCACGATAGCGTGAAGAGACTTTCCGCCAGAATAAGTCAAAGTTACAACTGGCAATTCAAGTTCCCGAATGATTTCGTTTTGCTTGGCGATGTCCATATTGTCAGATTCAACTAACGCATAACGAAAATCGACGACATTATCATTTTTAACCCCTTGACCATCTAAAGGGTTGAATCGAATCCAAGCCCCGCTATTCTGATTGGGGTCTCCCATAACAGCACCAATGTCTCCTTGGTACCGTCGAAGACCGTCAATGATTTCACCAGCTGTCTTGGTATAGACGCCCGCTTTTGGCAGCCATTTTTCTGTTTCACCTTTTGTATGGAGATAACCATCATTCACATAGCCGATGATATCCCCTGGAGCAAAAAGTGCCTCTAAATACTTGACTACCTCATTTGAAGGATTCCAAGTCTGTTCAGTTGGTTCCTTGATTTCTTTTCCCAGAACCCAATCCGTTTTGACTAGTTTGTACCCTTTATCCACATCGGTAGCAATAAAACTATCATTCCAATCTAGGAATGAATTGTCATCGTCATAATGGGAATGCCAGCCGTTATCCTTAGCTAATTGGGTGATAGTAGCGCCAGTCACAGGAGAGTTTGTCCCTTGGAAGGTATTCCATTTCTTTTCTGTTTCGCCGTCGTTGTAACGTCCTCCGTCACGTTGGGACCATTCATCCCAATCGTTGACCGTGTAGCCTTCGTGCTTTAGTGCCATACCAACGTTGACCCATTCCTGATAATTCAGCATTGATGGGTCAATATAATCCAACAATTCGATTAGGTTCAATTTTGATTCAGACATCTAATCGCTCCAATCAAAGAGGATTTTTTCATAAGTTGAAGTTGTTCCGAACAATCCTGTGACATTTCTTTTTTCATAAGTTATGTTGATTGAAGGGATTTTTTCGCGTAACATTTCGATTGTTCTTGGGTCTCGTAAGCGACGTTTCAGGTACGCATCGTGTTCGTTCGAAATGTTAATATTATAGCCCGAATAATTTTGCAAAGCTGCAATTTCGAGCTCTTTTTCTAGATGTTCACTTTCATACCAACGCTCAAACCAAATTCGATGCGAATCTTTTTGCTTTTGTTGTAATTGTTCCTTTAGCGATTGACTACCAAACCCTTTTATTGGTTCATCAATAAGTTGTTCTGCAATCTTCATAACTTTCTTTCTGCCATTCACATAGTGATCCATAAGATTTTTTGGAACATTATCCAGTCCATAGAAAAAAGCTAGTCCAACTGCTATCCATTCATCACGGGTCAAATCATTTTTCATCAATACTTACCTCCCTAATTGATCATGTCAGTTTCTTTAAAAGTAGCTGGGTTAATCGACAAAGGCACTCGCCAACCATTTGAAGAAATCCGAGCAATCATTTTACGCGCAGTTTCAAACTGCCAGGTCCCGACGTGCTGGAAGCCGCGTTGTTCCAAGAAGCGAATCTGCTTTGGTGTAGTCAACCCTTCGCTACGTCTGAAATTTAAACGGTCCAGTAATAGCGATGCTTTGCCGGCATTGTCGACCTGTTCTGGTAAAATACCGAATTTTTCTAATGTCTTGATTTGGCTGTCACTCGGTGGCCCCATTTCCCAGCCAAATGATGGCACGTAACTCGACAGGTCTTCTGCTTGGATAGACATCTCAAATTGCAATGGATCCACGAGTTTTTGTTTACGACGCTTCATCTCAGCTAACTGTTTAGCTAGCGCTTCTTCCCGTTCTGCTACCACATCTTCAGCTGCTTTCGACTCAGCCTCTTCAATATCGACAGCTACACCGGCTTCTTCTATGTTTTCAGTCATCTTCTTGGCCACTTCATCGCTAGTAGCAATTAAATGGGCCGGGTGGCAAAGCTCATGACGCTCCGTGTGCCATAAAAAATCAAGCAACAATAATTCTGTTTTACCTTCGTGTAGTCGGGTACCTCGCCCAACCATTTGGCTATATAGTGATCTCACTTTAGTCGGTCTGAGAACTACGATGCAATCCACAGCCGGACTATCCCAGCCCTCTGTTAGTAACATAGAGTTACAAAGTACGTTGTATTTATCATTCTCGAAGTCCTCTAAAATCTCTGCCCGGTCCTTCGATTCACCATTAACTTCGGCAGCTCTAAAACCCCGGTCTTCCAAAATATCCCGAAACTTTTGAGACGTCTTGACTAATGGCAAGAAAACGACTGTCTTCCTGTTTTGACAATGTTTCACCATTTCGTCAGCTATTTGATAAAGATAGGGATCTAATGCAGTGCCTAAATCTCGTGTGGAGAAATCCCCGGCTTGTTGCTTTACTCCTGTTAAGTCTAGCTTCAAGGGAATCGTTAGTGCCTTAATTGGGGAAAGAAAACCTTCCTTAATAGCTTTTGGCAACGTGTACTCATAGGCCAATGATTCAAAGTAAGTTCCTAGGTTTCGCATGTCTCCACGGTCAGGAGTTGCAGTAACACCCAGGACATTCGACTGTTCAAAATGTTGTAGCACTCGCTGGTAGCCATCACTAATGCAATGGTGAGCCTCATCTACTACTATCGTGTCAAAATAATCGGGAGGAAACTGGCTAAGCCGTTTCTCCCGTTGCATGGTCTGTACGGATCCAACGACTACCCGGAAGAAACTTCCGACGCTGGTCTGTTCCGCTTTTTCTGTTGCTGTTTTAAGTCCTGTCGACTTTTCTAGTTTATCGGAAGCCTGGTCAAGCAATTCTCCCCGATGGGCAAGGACAAGCACACGCTCGCCCTCACGCACCCGGTCTTCAATCACTTTTGAGAACACAATCGTCTTGCCGCATCCTGTGGGCAAAACTAGTAATGTCCGCTTTTTACCTTCTGACCATTCCCGTTGAATGGCTTCACGGGCTTCCTGCTGATATGGTCTTAGTTGCATAGAAAGTTCCTTTCTTTGTTGGTATAATTAGAAAAAAATAGAAAGTTGGAGCTAAAATGACAGATGATTTCGTTACTAGAAAGTGGTCTACTACTACTACAAGTATTACAAGTAACATGGAAGTCACCATTCCAAAAAATTGTCCTATTTGTGGTGTCGCGAACTCACCCACTATGATTGGCTGTGATATTGTGGACTACTACAATAATGAAAAATTACAAACAATTAGTTGGAAGTGTACTAATTGCTTTAATAAATATGTTACTGGTCATACTAGGAAAGATATTAACGATAAAAAATTACATTATCTATATATCTATCCATCACCTACTCCGAGAGATTTTTCAGAATTAATTAAAAATCTCTCCCCACGTTTTGTAGAGATTTATAAGGAAGGGTACTACAGTGAAAGTGCTGGTTTCTTAACTAGTGCTGGCATAGCATATCGGTTAGCTCTGGAAATATTAATAAAAGACTATGCGATAGCAGAACTTCATAAAAATGAAGATGAAGTAACCAGGAAAAAACTTTATGCTGCTATTGAAGATTATTTACCAAATGTCGATTTTCAAAGAGTAGCAGATGTTATCCGTTTGAAAGGGAATGACTATACTCACTTCAAAGAAAAATATGACCAGGTAGATTTCACAATGTTCAAAGATTATTTGAATATTTTCATCGACTTAATTGAAGTACAATTGAAGATCAATCATCCTCCCATTGGTCATCGCGAGTAGTAATGCATTTCCCTTCAAAATCGTAGAAATAATCTACAAGATGAACCGGATCTGATAATCCTCCGCTTCCTTTTTTCAAAGTTACTTTAATTAATTGGACAACCTCGACGTTAATCGGGTTGTCCTTTTCATTTTTTTGAAAAATATCGATTTCCATACTCATTATTTTCCTCCTATGCAATAATTGTAATCCGGCCAGAGTCAATCTCTTCCGATAGCTGCTCTTTCAGATATTCACGAACATTAACGATTGCTTGATTATTCCAAGCCCCGCCGTCTGCTTCAAAAATGGCACCACGAGGTCCATCTTGCATCCGAAAAATAAACTGGCTTGTAGGTTGTTCCACTTCCAAAAATGTGCGATACGGTGCCAATTCTACCGGATTGGGAACTTTTACATCCGCTTTGCTAGCTACGCCTTTATTAATAGTGACAGCTTGACTCACGCCGTCATCACCTGTTTTTTTCACATTTTCTTCGGCAACATTTCCCGCGACTTGGAGTAAAATTTGGCGATCATCATTTTTTACAAATTTTGACTGTAAAGCGATAACGAAAGATTCCATATCCATGAAATGATTAAAATCAAAACGGGGAATCAATGGTTGAGCTGTTGCCAAAACTTCACGACTACCATCTTCTGCGAGTAATCCTTTCAAATGAACTTCCTTTGCGTTTTTAATGTGTACAATCAAATGCTGGTTCGCACGATCAAGTTTCGCTTTTACATAATTTACAAAGCCAGACAAGGTATTAATTAGGAGTGGTTCTTCCGCATTAAACACTCTTGGCAGCATAATCTCTTTAGCCTCACCATTTGCATTGATGGCATACCAACGTTCATCAACTTGAACTAAACGATCCTCTGGCTTGATTCCTTGCTCCATCAAATACTGAAGTGCTTCTTTTGTCATTGTCATAATTTATTACCCTCTCTTTTTCTGCAAATCAATGACTTGCTGATTTTTTTGCATTTCTTTTTCAACCACATCAACCGGAACACCAACATCTGTTTTCACTTGGCCATCGTCTGGATCAATATAAGTTTGACCAGGAACAGCAGATTTCAACTCGTGAGCTTCCACTTTACCCGTCACCAAATCTTTACCAGTTAACACAGTAGTGGAAACACCTTCTACGGGTGCAACTTTCACCGAAAAATCACTCGATACAGCGACAACTTGGCGGTTCTCGTCTGGCTTGAATTCAAGTTTGATTGTTACGCCGCGTTTGGCAGTTGCTGGTGTATTAGGGTCATGAATATTGGCAAATACTTTTTCGAGTTCGCCATTCAGTTTTTCCTGAATGGCGCCATTTGCTAGTTCTGAGAGTTGCAAATCAATTTCTTTAGTCATAAATCCGTCCTCCTAAAATGCACCTGGTTGGAATCCACCAGCTTGTGGCTGTTGTGGCTGATTAAAACCTTGCTGTGGTTGGGTAAATCCTTGTTGTGGCTGATTCTGCATTGGTGGTTGATTGAAGTTTGGCTGTTGTGGCGCTTGATTATATGTCGGTTGCTGAGTATAGACAGTTTGAGTTTGTCCACCTGGCAAGTATTCATCAACTTGATTTGATTCACCCTCACTACCATCACGCTTGGTATATTTATTGACGATTAGCTTCACGCGACCTTGACTACCGACTACATTGCTCCAATTTGGTTGGAATGGTTGTCCAATAATTGGAGATTGACCAATACCAGCAAAAAACTGAGTCAGTTTCCATTGCCATTTTTTTAGCATGAAAATACGATCAGATACTTCAGACTCGCCTTCCGCACCTGATACTTTCAATGTAACTTCTGCGTATGGCGTACCATTCTGGATTTTATTACTATTTCCGTCGTAAATTTTTCGTTCAAAACCTGTAACTGTAAAATTGTATTCTCCTGCTGGTAGAAGCTTGAAAGAACTTTCCTCTGCTTGGAAGCTGTCGCCCCATCCAATTACTTCGTTTTCGTTATTCATCAATTATTTCCTCCTAAAAATTTCTAATTTGTGTTTTTAAAAGGCCTAAAGCACTGGCCCAGTTACTAGCAAGGTAATTCCATAAATCAACTGGTACATTTTCAGCAGGCGTATCTTGTGGCATAAAGCCACCGACATAGATCACTTGCATAATTTCTTCATAGCTCACGCCGTCATTACGCATTAAATCAGCTAATCCTTGAGGGACAACCGGTGGGATTTCGGCCCGTTGATCAGGCGAAAAGTCTGGTTGTGGTTCAGGCAACGGGACATCATCTACTGGTGATGGAAACGGCTGTGGAGCTTCGGTTACTGACGGTTGATTGACACCAACTGTTGCTTGCTCAAATGCTTGGGCAATTTGTGAATAGTCGAATGGTAATTCATCTGGCAACTGCCAGCGGTTCTTAGCATCCCACGCTGGGCGGTGTGTTGTATACATCATCCGTTGACCACCAGTAGCTTTCTTACTCTCCGTTTTACTGTCCGTGATGATGGTAGTTTTGTAATTGGCAAACAAAACATTGTCAGACCATTCTTTGACGATGGGAGCCGTCTTCTTTTCGAGTTTTAACTCGTACCGGTCATATGCACCCATTTCATCGGGTTCTTCTTTCTTCCGGAGCATGGCATGGGCAGTGACCACTACATTGATTCCAACATCAATTACCTCACTTAACTTATCTAAGAGGGTTCCCATCTCTTTAGCTAAAGCGACAAATTTTTTACCATAGCCCTCTGCATCAATGCCATTCCAACCGTTAGCCGCCATCAAGTGTTTTTTGCAGATTTCCTCCGCCCAGTCGATAGTATCGATGACCAAGGTTTGACAAGGACGATTGACTTTGACGTACTCGACCTGCTGCAGAAGCATAGTCCAGCTAGTGGGTTTATCAAACCGTTTCACGTCCATGTGTAGAGTAGAGTCTTCGGTGTCAATGAAAAGTGGGTCTGGGAACTGACTGGCAAAAGTTGATTTACCAATCCCTTCCACGCCATACAAAACCACCTTTTGAGCTTTAGGAATACGTCCTGTTGTGATATTCATTAAAATGCTGCTCCTTTCCATGTTTGTTGAATTGGCTTCGTCGCTGATTGCAAACTGTCAGCTGCTGCGGTAATTTCACCAGATAGTTGAGCCGATGCTACAGTCTCATTTTTGATTGCATAGCCATCTTCGATGATGATTTCACATTCATCACCAGTAGAAACCCGTGTAGCAATTGCTTGTAAGCCTTCCTGTTCAAGCCACTTGCCAAACTCTTCTAATGACTGCATATCCATCTGCTCTAACTTGTCCAAAAGGATGAAGCCACAATCTGGTTTCAGTTTTCGGACAATAGCAGTAGAAACTTTCAGCTGATCAGACCCGGACATGTTGTCCCAGCGTTGGCCATTGTAGGTCAGCTCGCCTTCCACTACGGATAGACCAGGCAAAGGCAAATCAGCGTTATTTAGTAGTTCAGCTTTCTGACGACGGATTTCATCAATCTTGGTGGTCTCAGCAATATATTGAGCTTCGTATTCTTTGGCATCATCTTCGGCTTTTTCTTTGTCGAGATTGGCTCGGACCTTCCGATTGATTTCATCAATTTGAGCTAAATTCTGTTCCAGTTGTTCGGTTGATTCATCCTGCAAATCTACAGCTGATTTTTGGGCGATTTCTAGGTTTTTGGAAGTCTCAGCGTGTTGTGCTTCCATCCGCAGCAATTGTTGACGGGCTTGCTCAATCTGCTGGCGTTCAAGCTCCCATTGTTGACCAATTGCTTGTACCTGTTCCCGTTTCCGTTGATTCTCGCCATTTCTTGCTAGAATCTCTTGCTGTTGGGCAATTAACTCGCTAACTTCGACGGGTAATTTAGGGGCATCCGGATAGTAGATTTGTTCAGCTGCAAATTTCTTTTTCTGATCAGCAATCTGACCAATTGCGTGACGGTGATTGTAGATTTCCTGTTCTAAGCGTTCCAATTCATACAATTGAGGGCCAACACCGATAATTTGAAGTAATGTATTTGCCTTTTCCTTGCTGGTAGAATCCATAAACTTTGGAAGGTCAATGGCAAGCTCCTCTACAAAGCTATTTAGGAGGCTCTGGCCGCCCTTTTGTCCGTTAGGGTCAATTACCTTCAAATCTGAATTTTTTCCTTTGCGCTCCACAATCAAGCCGTTATTCATGACAATATGGAGATGCGGTGGATTAATAGAGCCTTCACGATGCGCTTGACTAGGCTTGTACTTATTACCACCTAGGCCCCAAGCGATTGCATCTAGTACGCTAGTCTTACCTTGATTATTATTTCCACCCACAATGGTTAGGCCATTAGCGGTTGGCTCAATTTTCACTGCTTTGACGCGCTTGACGTTTTCGATTTCGAGTTTATTAATTTTTACGGCCATTAGTTAGCACTCCCTTTCTGTCTTACATAAAGTTCATAGACATCGGACATCAACGGCTGACCAGCTTTGACGTAGCAATCAGTACAAATAAACTTGTCATAAGCCGGATGGTAGGTCCCCTCTTCATACCGCACCGCTGCATCAGCAGATTGATAATCGCTTCCTTTTGCTAGATTGATATACTCAGGTATTTGGTCCGGAGTACGTCCACACATTGCACATTTCATGATATAATCTCCTTAGTAATAGATTGATTTGCTGACCCATTGCTTGCAGGCGGGGTCAGCCTTTTTATTGCCAATAATTCACCACTAGGTAAAAAATATTGATCTGTTTGAATTCCATTGATCACTATCGTCGTAATAATTACTGTTAAATGTTTCGAAGTTACTTCTGGATTTGACTTAGGCTCATTCATCTCTTTCTTCAAATCTGAATTCTCCTTCCGCTGAACGTGAGCAAATCGTTGATCATTAAATCGTTGCATAGCTTCTTTGGATTTAACGTTTGTTGTCCCCTCAATCGGCATTACTGTGATTTTTCCAGTTTTCCTCAACCGCTGAACTTTCCCTTGGACTTGGCTATATTTCATACCAGTTAGTCGAGCAAGCTCTTCATAATTATGAACAAAACCATTTTCATCAAACTTGACGTTATCAATTAGCACAGAAATTTGATCTGCAGTCCAACTAGCTATAAGAGGTTTTGCTTTGTTGTTTTTGATTAAACGAGCAGCTCGATTACTAACTGAAGTGACAGTCCGCTCAAGTTCGTTAGCAATTTCTAAATATGTTTGTCCTTGATTCCTCATGGCAAGAAGTCGTTTATCTTCTCTCTCAGTCCAAGGACGTTTATAAGAATCAATCGCCAACTCTTTTTGAACCTTTGGCAAGTCTCCATCTCGTTGCAAGTTATAAACTTTATTCCGAACTGACTGAACGGTACGATTGAGCTTTTTTGCTATCTCTTGTAAGTTAAGGACTTCATTAGTTTCAGCTAATAGTGCATTTTTAATGAGATACTGAATTTCTTTAGTTGTCCAAGCTTTCATTTTCCAGCCACCTTCTTTAGGTGAGCTATCATTTCTCCTTGAGTACTTCGAACTGGGAAATACGGTTGACCAGGCTTGGTTAATGTCAACAAAGGTGGGATATGATATCCTCTTCGACTTTCCACGGCAGTGATGAAACTTCCATCTCGAAACGTAACCCGATAAAAATTCAATCCAAGCTCCTCATCGCACCGAATGTGTTCCCAGGGATCTTCATAGTAATCACCCAGAAATTCTTTTCGCTGGTGATCGTTAGTTAAAGTGATTTCTTCAAACATTTCTCTAGCCCCTTCCCGATCTTTGATTGGTTCGTTTAACTTCTGCATCGTCGTAAAAGGTGAAAAGCAACAAGCAAATTGGAATGGCCCAAAGCAATGCCATCTTCCACTCTATAAAGAAACGTAAGATGTCGAACAATATCCACGAACAAGCAATATTTCGAAAAATAAACTTCATTTCATTCTCCTTTCACCAATCATTGATAGGACTAGTAAGACAGAGCCGACGATAGCGGCGAGCAGAAATATTTTCATACCTTGTGCATCTCCATCCACTCGTCTAAGTCCTTCACATCATATTTAGGACGGCTTTTTTCACTGAAGATAATCACTTTCATGCCATGGTCTCGCCAGTCATTCAGAGTTTTTGCCGACGTGCCAGTGTATCTGATGGCTTGCTGCTGGTTGAGATACCTTCGAGGGACGAATGTATTCAACAAAGCTGCAAGTTTTTGATCCAGATATTCGTTAATCAGCTTTCGAATGGCATTCCATTCCATAAAGATTCCTCCTATCGAATTTTGATAATTTAATTAGCATTGTTGTATACTTTTCTTATCAGCTAGTGGTCAGCTGAAATACTGATAAGGGGGTGTTAACAATGAGTAAAACTGATAAGGAACTAGCCATTGATGTAGCCATCGCTGTAATCAATGCCCATCCTGCTACAAAAGTTGCACTTAGTAGCGGTGGTAGCACAGAGGTATATGGACTTGACCTGAAATCAATCAACAACATCATTCAGTCTGTTCATAAAACGCTTCAAAGTTTGCCTGAGGAAAAACCTTAACACTCGCAGTAACTTTATACTTTTCATTTAGAACTTCTAGGTCCGCTAGGAGTTCTTTTGCTTGTTCAAATGTTTCAACTTGCGCTGTTACGGTGATTCCAGTTGATTCATCCTTCCTCATTTTCCGTTTTCCTCCTATCGAATTTTGTAGTATGAGATGATGTCAGTGATTTGTTTCAAGTGCTCTTCTGGTTTATTCAAAATTCTTCTAAGATACTGTTCTGAAATACCTAAAGCACTTGCTACATCAGGGATTTCCCATCCTTTACTCTCAAAATGCTGTAAAATTCTTTTCTTGGCATCTTGAACATTAGCCATAGACTCTTTCTCCTTTCTTTTTTAATTTGAAACAAGTTCGACAACTATTTTCTAAACTCCGTTGACACAAATAGAGTTTTATTCTATACTAAGTGCATAGCTAAATAAGACATTAAAAACACTAATTTAAAAGCTTTCTTGGCGGTTAGCTATTTATTGTAAGTTGTATTTTTTGTTGTCTTTTTTGTTGCCGAACTTGTTTACAAGAATTAGTATAGAGCATAAACTCTAAACGGTCAACCGTTAAATAGAGTTTTATTCTATTTCTTTTTCTTGTCACCCCAGAAAGGTTGACATATCAATGAATCCATACGAAAAAATTCAGGAATTGACAAATGAAAGAGGTATATCTGTTCGTGAGCTTGAAAAACGGTTGGGCTACTCAAATGGATACTTTAGCAAATGGAAAAGAGTTTCACCAAACTCAGATGGATTGGCTAAAGTAGCCGACTATTTCGGCGTTAGCATCGACTACCTTCTTGGAAGAGAAGAGAAAACATCACTAGCAGAAAAGCATGGCGTCTTCGCTTTTGACGGCGAACCTGTAACCGATGAAGAGGTCGAATTTTTGAAATCTGTATTAGCTGCGAAAAGAGCTGCCGAAAACAAATAAAAGTGAAGTGAAGCCATTTATGCATGAAATTAATAGCCACTTGATAAAGCTAGTAAAAGATATGGGATTAGAACTACATTTTGTGGATATGGAACGAAGTGGGATTTATTTTGCTGAGGAAAAAGCTATTTTTATTAGCAACCAGCTACTTGATGGCAATTCTGATTTTGAAATATCTCATGAACTGGCCCACTGTATCGAGAAGCATGAGGAGTTTTCTGCTTTGTACCACGCTACCAATTACAGTAGACAAAAATTAGAGTTTGAAGCGAACCGGATAGCTATCGATATTTTATTATTCATCTGGTGCAACGAGTACGACTTTGAAAAAGAACATTTAAACGCAGTTAAATTCATGGAGTATTATCGCATCCCTTCGAATTTAGAAAGCTGTGTTCGCGAAACAATGAGTAATTATGGATAAAAAAATACCCCGACCAGAATTGCAGCTCTGAGTGGTGGGCACTTCGACTATACTACTGTAGTTGAGGAATTCAAGTTGGCATTAGGATGAAAATGCAATTTAAGCTAAAAAATTTCTAAATAGTTTGTCTAACAAAGGTGGAATTTCAGATGTGGATAAGAAGTGTTACAATTCATGATTTTAGAGCATTTCAAAATGAGTTGAAAATTGAACTATCTCCCAATATCACTTGTATATCTGGTCACAATGGTATTGGAAAATCGACAATTTTAGCTGTATTGAGTAATTGTGGAGAGCTAAAGAAAGAAGATGCTACTCATATCAATGGTTCTTTATTCAGGGGAGAATTTTCAGACATCATTGTTGGAGATCGTGAATATGATACTACAGGTGATAAAGCAGTATTAACATTTCAAGATGTTCCGCGAAAGTCCGAAAAGGATATTTGGGTTGAAAGCCTAAGATTTCGTGCACTTTTTCAAAAGGAGAGATACAGATTAATACCTAAAAAAATACCGGGAATAAGAGATACTGAAAGCAAATTAAAATGGCCTACTTTTTATTTAGGCCTATCTAGACTCTATCCTGTTGGAGAAGCCAGGACAAAGGCAAAAAAGAGCTTACCTAAAGATATTGAATCTGAACTAATCAAATTGCATACTTCAATACTATCATTGAACTTTGGCGATAATTTACACGCAAGAAGTATTGATATTCAAGAAACGCCTAAACTAAAAACAGGATTTAAATCAGATCAATATTCCGATACTGCCAATTCTTCTGGGCAAGATAATGTGGGGCAGATTATCCTATCGGTACTTTCATTTAAGTTACTTAAAGAAAAAAATCCTGAGAATTACCATGGTGGAATTTTGCTAATTGATGAACTGGATGCAACTCTCCATCCTGCAGCACAAAGAAAACTATTCGATTATTTATTTGAACAATCTGTTGATTTGAAACTTCAAATCGTATTCACTACACACAGCTTATCACTTTTAGAATACATCACCCAAACTAGAATTAAGAATAATAATACACGTCAAATAAAAGTTTCATATTTACGCAGATTGTCAAATGGTATCAATGAAAAAGAAAATCCTTCAAAAGTATTCTTTGTAAATGATTTAACTGATACTTATACAGGTGCAATTACCAGAACTAATAAAGTAAAGGTACTGACCGAAGACGGAACTGCTCGTTGGTTTCTTGAAGAACTATTCGCTTTTGAAAACTATTCACCCTCTATCGATATGTTAAACATCAATATTTCGTGGTCTCATGTTATTAATTTAATAACTTCAGATATCGAAACATTTAAAAACTATATCACAGTGCTCGATCCCGACTTAAATAAAACCGATAAACTTGTACAACTAAAAGGGATGATTCAGGGATACCCACTAACAATCGATGAACAGCTTTCAAATATTTTTATACTACCTGGAGAATCACCGGACTTTCCCAATATAGAACAGATGATGTGGAATTATGTATCCTCTATCCCTGATACTCATGATTTCTTTGAAGACCCAGTTATCTCAGAAAATAATTGGTCACAGCGCATTGTATTGCAAAACGGAATTCACTCCAGTATTTATGATACCTTTACAGACCAAATGAAATATAAAAAATGGTTTGAAGATAATAAATACTTTATAAGTATCCTCATGAAATATTGGGTTAAAGACAATAGAGATAAGGTAAATCTATTCGTAAATAATTTTAAATCCACATTTGGAAAAATCAACCAACAGATAAATATCTAGCTATGGCCATAAAACTAATTGTTTGCTAGTATGGAATTGAGGTGATAAATATGCCACAAACAAAATCTCCACTTCGATATCCCGGCGGAAAGAGTCAACTGTGGAAATTTGTAAATAAAATCATCAGTGAAAATAATTTAGTCAACCCTATTTACTGTGAGCCTTACGCAGGTGGATCAGGTATTTCAATTCGATTACTTTTGGATAATAGCGTTTCTAGAATCGTGATCAATGACTATGATCCTGCTATCTACTCTTTTTGGAACATGATTCTCAACAGAACTGAGGCTTTCATAGATCTAATAAACCAAACTGAAGTAACTCTCGAGGAATGGCACATTCAAAAAAAGCTTTACGAAAAATATGGCCGAGATCCAAATTCTCTAACTGGAGCTTTTGCAACATTTTTTTTAAACCGAACGAATGTTAGTGGAATTATTTTAGGCGGTCCTATTGGTGGTCAAGCACAAGAAAGCAAGTATAAAATTGATTGTCGCTTTAATAAAGTCGACTTAATAAAAAAAATACGGCTAATCGCAAACCAACGAGATAGAATTGATCTATTTAATCTTGATGCATATCAATTAGTAGATTTCTTAAAAAACAACTATCCAAGAGAAAGGCTCTTTACTTTTTTTGATCCTCCATACTACAAGCAAGGCTCATCATTATATCTTTCATTTTATAATCATGACCAACATCTACTCATGAGAGATAAAATACTTGAAATGGATGATTACTATTGGATTTTGACATATGATAAAGCACCACAAATTTCTGAAATGTATTCATCAGTCGAAAATAGCTTTGAATATGTCTTAAACTATTCCGCAAATCAAAAGAAGAAGGCAACAGAACTAATATTCTCAAGTCCAATCACACATATTGATTCTTGGGAAAAAATTCACTTAATGTAAAAAAGCACATCCCCTCGCCGGCAAGCTAACGGATGTGCCATCACATAAATAACCCTACAATAGGCTTATTTAACTACGCCTATTGTATCAAATTGAAAGGATGGATACAAATGGCAATGATCAAGCAATACATCAAAAAGAACGGTGAAAAAGCTTGGTATTTTAAAACTTACCTCGGCAAAGACCCGAAAACAGGTAAGAAAGTCTATACTACTAAACGTGGATTTAAGACCCAAAAGGAAGCTAAAATTGCCGAAGCAAGATTACAAACCGAATATGCCGAGGGACTGACTGCTGCTGACAAGCCTAAAACTTTCCAGCAAGTTTATGATCAATGGATTATCGAGTACGAAAAAACTGTACGTGGTTCTACCCTATTAAAAACAAAACGCATCTTTAAAAATCATGTATTGGATGCATTCGGTGATATGTTCATTTCGGAAATTACGCCACTTATGCTTCAAGCACAAATGGATAAGTGGTCTCAAAAATATGTTTCAGCTACAAAGTTTATGAATTACACTGGACTAGTATTTAAGTACGCTGTCCGCTTTGGGCTAATTGACAAAAATCCTACTGATTCAATCATTAAGCCAAAAACCAAGAAAAAGAAAAAAGAAGATGATGCCTTCTATGAAAAAGAAAACCTGAAACTGTTCCTTGAATGTCTTGATCGTATTGGTCATCCAAAGTCAAAGGCTCTCTTTAGGCTACTCGCAATGACTGGCATGAGAAAACAGGAAGCTCTGGCGTTGACCTGGAATGATATTGACTGCGAGGAAAACGTTATTGATATTCACCAAGCTATCAGTAGAGATGAGAATGGATTAAAAATAGATGACACTAAAACAGTTGGATCAACCAGAATTATTTCTATTGATTCTAAGACTTTAGAAAGATTATTAGAATGGAAATCGTTTATTGAGCCACCCACAAATGACTATCTTATATTTGGCCATGAGAACGCCGTGAAGGCTACGGACATCATGAGTATGGATACGCCAAGAAAATGGTTACTGGACGTACAGGACGAGATGGACAAGGTCTCTAAGAAGCAACTACCGCGAATCACTACCCACGGCTTCCGACATACTCATGCTAGCTTGTTAATTGAGATGGGTGCCACTCTTAAAGATATCCAATATCGTCTTGGCCATGAGGATATTGGTACTACCATGAATACCTACGCGCATATCTCAAAAGCATCAAAAGAAAAGCTAGCAAGTGAGTTCGATAATTTCATAGATTTTTAAACGTATGGTCAATTAGATGGTCAATTCCCTTAAATCACTGGTACATCAGTAACGAAGTAACTCCCGCCAGCTCCATTGGTAGTTTTTACCACTTTTGACTAAGCGTTAAAATCCTTTTAGATAAAGGGTTTTGGCGCTTTTTTTGGATACAAGAAAACAGGACAGACTGGCTTCCGGAGAATCCCTCGGGTTGTAGTGGGACCGTTAAATGCTAACTAAAGAGTAATTGTCATTTTGCTAGCTCATCTTAGCGAACTCTGCTTAGATGAACTGTATGCGATATGCTCCTTTAGCCCTCAGACATCCTTGACACTACTACCCGAGAGATTCTACTCCAGCAAGTCTGTCCTGTTTTATCGATAAGCGATTTATTCCTTTACTTCGTAAATCCAGCAAATTATTTTCTTGTAGGGTAGCATATGTACCGTGAAAAAGGTGAGATTTAGCAGAGTAGAATTGGATTGACAGTAGCTCTAAAGATGCGTAATGAATTACTTAGAGTTGTGGTGCTTGCACCACTTACTCTAAGTTTGAATGCGCAAGGTAAAAGACAAACAGATTTTTCGTTTGGCTTTTGCCGGTCTAGCTACCGTCAACCCAATTCCTAGGTCGCTAAATCTCACCTTTTTCGGGCATCACAAGGTAGGCACGATAGGCCATTTGATTCCTGATACATCAAACTTTTTTAGGGCTTAAATTTTTATAAATTCTATATCCATAAAAATAGACAGTCGTAACCAACGACTGCCTCCCCATTCAACAACAAGTCCTGTTTTCTCGCTGTCTTTTTCATTTTCCCCCTGCCGAACTTAGACGATCAACGTCTACAAAATGATCAGAATCAGCTAAAGAAGCAACAAGCTAATGCTTTGCCATAAACTTCCTCATAGCGAACCACGACATTGCCGCAACGTTCTTGGATTTCATCATGATCGACATAATCATAGCGATTGACACTGACAACCACACAATTTTCCATCTTTCGAATGACTTCTCCGATAACTTTGCGCTTAAGTCCCACTGGTTTACATTCGTAGGCTTGGCCTAGCTGGATGCTCTCACTGTTCATAGTATTCTCCCCTATATCTAATCATTTTGTAATTTTATGATAGCACGCCTCCCAAGCACTGTCAACGTTTTTATTCATCAAATTCTATTCATTTTCACATTTTTATTAAACTGTCATTAATTATTTATTCTGATAAACCACCCCTGTTCAAAGGAAAACTATTCAAAAAAGCCTCTGCCACAAATTAACAGAGACTTCCCTTGCGCTAGGCTTTACTAGCTAGCAACAGTTGTACATATTCTTCCAAAAACTGTTGGTCCACTTCATCATACATATCAAAGACACCGGCATCGATATCCAAAACCCCCACAAGCTCGCCAGCTTTTACCATCGGAACGACAATTTCACTCATGGCCGCCCCATCACAGGAAATATAGTTGGCATGTTCTTTGACGTTGGGGACGATTAAGGTTTGCTGAGTCGCCGCGCTTTCTCCGCAAACCCCTTTACCGAGTTTGATCCGGGTGCAAGATACTCGCCCTTGGAAAGGCCCCAAGATGAGCTCTTCCCCGTCAAAGAGATAATAACCGGCAAACACGGTTTCCTTCAGGGTTTCATTGAGAAGTGCTGAGGAATTGGCTAAGTTGGCCAGCCAATTACTTTCCGCTTCCAGCAGTCCTTTTTGTTGCAATAATAACAATTCATACGCGGCTTTTTTTGCTTCTATAGTCCAGCTCATGACATTCGCTCCTTTTAAGATAAACAGGGATTCTAATTTTTTTATCATAGCACTAGTAAACAAATCCCGCAATCTTCAGGCGCCTTCCTGTAGCAAAATTACCAAAGATTTTTTTGTGTCATACCCCACAACGCAGCTTCGAGGGCAGCACCACCAAGGGCTCGCGCTTTGTCTGAAATGGTCAGATAATCCACCTCTTCCGGGCTACGTGGATCCACATCCCCCACCTTCAAGCCTTTGGAAATGGTCAGACCTTCTTGAATCAGTCCTCGCAAAGTACCTGTCAATGGCGAAAACACTGGCGTATCCCCTACATAAAACAAAACTTCTCCTTGGGTTACCTGATCACCAATCTGATGAAGATGCTTCACGACACCAGCTTGCGGGGAATGAATCACTCGCTCGCGACTTTTCCCTCCTAAAATCCCAGGAACGCCAGTGTTGGGCAGCGGGCTGCCAGAAAAGATTAGACGGCCTAAACAGTGACCCCGCATCGTTTCGATGGCGACATCTACATCTGTGGGGGCGGTAAATCCAGGTCCTAGCCCAATCGTCACCGGCGCCATCGTTTTCTGCGTTCCAAGATTGCGTTTGGCGATGATGGCATCCACCAAAATCGTCGGCCGCAACTGGGGCAAGCTAGTCCCTTCTGGATCAATCAGTAACGGAATCTTCCCTTGAGACCAGATTTCTTCGCAGTCTATAGGGGTAGCAGCTTTGCGGGCAATCAGCTCTTCCACCTGATACTGACCCTCATAAACCGCTGAACACAGAGAAACCGTCCGCCGAATAGCCAATGGCTGAGCCGTTTCCAAGATCACAACTTTGAAGCCGGCCCTTTGAAATTTTTGGATCACCCCCGTAGCTAGATCCCCTCCACCACGAACGGCTACGATTGTTTCCTTGATCGTTGCCACAAGATCACTCCTTTTTCTTGCTGGACACTCCCGGCGACGACTGCCACCAAAGAAGCACGTATCTCAGGTACCAAGCCTGCCAAGATATCCTCAGTCTGTTGTAAGGCTGCTTTTGACTCTACTTGATTGAAAAAAATAGTTAGCGGTACCTTGCCGGCTTTTTCCAAAAGACCACCTCTACCAGCGATGATTTGCCGGTAATGACTAAGGCTCAAGGGATCGCCCGCCTTTGCTCCTGTCATAGTCATAAATAACGGCAAACGATGCACCACTTGTTGGGTAAGGGGTGTCCCCAGTGGCAAAAGGGGCAAGACTGCCAGCACTTCGGTCGTTGGTGGTAAAATCACTGGCTCATGGGGTCCCCAACCTTTCAAGGGCAATTGACGGGAACCATCTGCTTCCAGTAGCACCTGATCATAAGCAGAAAGGGCCTTTGTCAATAAGGCTTCGTCAGGCATCGTGAGCTTTTGCTGCTGGTCTTGCATCATGGGAACACCTGCGATGGTAATCCCAGCCGTGGCTTTACCCAACTGGGAAAAATCCCCAGTTACCAGGCGGTCATATTGGCTATTTGACGGAAGAAGGATTTTGGTCGTAGTGCTCATTAAGACCTTCTTGCCCATCTTGCGCCAGGCTGCTGCCAAATACTGACAAAGGCTACTCTTGCCCCCGGAGCCAACCACCGCGATTACTTGCTGATTCGCTGCAGGAAAGCATCGACTTAAGACGGCCATGGCACATACTCCTTTCCGTCGGCAGTTTCAACGATTTGATAGACAGTGGCCGGTGGGGCTGCCGCGACTTCCAGTCGCTCCACTGCAGCGTCCGTTTCCGCAGCTGGAATCCGTAAACAAATACCACAAAGATTGCCGCCAAGCTTCACCGGTAAAGGCATAGGAGCTACGACGATACCAGCTGCTTCCAAAGTAGTCTCAGCCTTGATTGCAAAATGGGTATTGGCGAAGGTGAGTAGACTCTTTTGCATGCTCCCACCCTCAGACCGTGATGGCTTTGTCAGCCAATTGTTGCTTTTCGCTGATCGTGTACATATTGGTAATCTCCCCGAGAGCGAGCTGATCTTTGACATCGTAAAAATCCAGACACGTACCACAAGCATAGATTTTAGTGCCCTTGTCCACCAAGGTTTGCAAATCAGGGATTACCGGTGAGCTGTTTAAGGTCAGGAAAATCCCTTCATTAAAGAAGATCAACTCGGTGGGCACCGTCGCTAGTTCGGTCAACGAATAAAGATAACTTTTCATCAATAATGCCCCTAGTTTCGGATCCCCTTCCCCTAAGACTTGACGACCGATTAGGTAAGTCGTAGTGGGCTGTTTTTTACCCTTGGCTTGAGGCTGGCGCTGACTTGCTTCCGATAAAAACAACGTAATCGTGAAGTGATCGTTATCGATTTTATGCCGTTTTGTCGGAATTTCCAGACCTGAAGTCATTTTTTCGATATTATTCAAGGCCACCTCATTGTCCACCAAGACTTCGATTTCTCCAGGCTGGTTCCCCAACTCTTTGATGGCTTTTTTCGTTTCAATCACAGGAATCGGACAAGGTTTGCCTAATGCGTCAATCTGAATCATACTGCTCCTTCTTTCTCTACTTTTTCTTTACTACTAAAGAATCACTAGCGGTTTTGCTCCCCGCTCACTGGCTACCATACCGATGATGGTAGCGGCAGGATCATCCACTTGCAGCGCCTGCAACAAATCTGCTGCCGCCTCAGCCGCTACGCTGATCAATAACCCACCAGAAGTCTGAGGGTCCAATAAAAGCTCTTGATACGCCGGTGGGACTTCTGTCAAATCCACCTTATCAGTCACAAACCGACGATTGCGTTCTCCACCAGCTGTCGCAAGATACGCTTCCGCATAGTGCAAAGCATCAGGTAACAATGGCAGAGCTGCCGTATCGATGATCAATGTCTGCTCTGTTCCTGCCATCTCGCTGGCATGGCCCAAGAGTCCAAAACCAGTCACATCCGTGCAAGCATGAACCGGATAAGCTGCTAACTTTTCAGCGGCATATTTATTGAGATGACACATGGAAGCCAGCGCCGCAGCAGTCGCTTCCTCACTAGCCAACCCCACCCGGACTGCCGATTGGACCAAGCCAACTCCGAGGGCTTTGGTCAAAATCAGGACATCTTCTGGCTGTGGCGTATCATTTCGCAAAAACTTCTCAGGATGAACCAGTCCTGTGACCGCTAATCCATACTTGGGCTCATGGTCATAAATAGAATGGCCTCCTGCTAGACTGGCCCCAGCCTCACTGACTTTTTCGGCACCGCCGGCTAAGATCTCCGCCAAGACTTCTTTGTCCAGCTGCTGGGGAAAACAGACCAAGTTCAGGCCATACAGCACCTTGCCCCCCATGGCATAAATATCACTCATGGCGTTCGCTGCGGCAATGCGCCCAAACATCCGGGAATCTTCTACCATCGGCGAGAAAAAATCCACCGTGGAAATCAAGGCTTGTTCCTCATTGAGCTGATAAACCGCGGCATCATCTGCCCGATCAAAGCCCACCAATAGCTTAGGATCCGTGTTTCTTGGTAGTTTTGCCAAATAAGTCGCCAACTCCCCCGCACCGATTTTCGCCCCGCAACCGCCGGAAGTACAACTAGATAAAAAGGACATCTTTCCACCTTCATTCTTTTGTTAAAATTTCTGTTAATGCCTGAACGGCTTGCTGGATTTCCCAAGAAGTCGTATCCCAGCCAAAGCTAAAGCGCACCGTTCCCGTCGCTAATGTCCCGGCGGTTTCATGAGCCCAAGGAGCACAATGAAGACCATTGCGAGTAATGATGCCGTAGTCTTCAAACAATCGCCAAGCCAGCTCATCACAAGACAGCTGCCGAGGGACAATCGATACAACCGGCACCGATTCTGAGACGTTTTGCCGGCCTAAAATCCGCACCGGTAACTCTTTAATCCCCGTCACAAACTGCTGGGTTAGCGCACGTTCTTTGGCTGCCAGCCTCAAGTAATCCTGCGCCTTCAACCACGACAAGCTAGCCTGCAAACTGCAAATCCCCAGCTCATTAGGCGTTCCGGGTTCAAAACGATCTGGTAAACTCGCTGGCATTTCAACAAGCTCTGAAAAACTCCCGGTGCCTCCCGTCAGCCAAGGTTTCATGATGGCGGCTGCCTGGTCATTGAGAATCAAGCCTCCAATCCCCGCTAAGGCCAACAACCCTTTGTGTCCAGTAAACGCCACCACATCTGCTTGCAAAGCCAACATATCAATAGGTAAAAAACCCGCCGTCTGCGCAGTATCCAATACCGTCAAGATGCCATAGGTTTTCGCAATTGCAAAACATTCCTGCACCGGCAATATCGTCCCCAAGACATTGGAAGCCTGCGTCATCACCAAGAGGCGCGTGTTTGGCCGAATGGCTTGTGCTACTTGCTGTGGCTCGAGACTGCCATCCTCGGCACAAGGCAAGCAGGTAACCGAGACTCCTTGTTTGCGCAAGATTTCCAACGGTCGCCGGACGGCATTGTGCTCCACCGAAGTCGTCAAAACATGGTCCCCCGGTCGCAAACACCCTTGCAAAATCATGTTCAAACTCGTGGTGACATTGGCGGTAAAGATCACATGACTGGCATCGGGATAATTGAAAAACTCTGCCACCGACTCTCGGGCCAGATAGCGATTTCGCTCACTAGCCCCCCCCATAAAACTCCGCTTTGCAGCTAGTTCTTGATTTTGTTGCAAATAAGTCGTCACCGCCGCCATCACAGGTTCTGGCTTGCGTAAGGACGTCGCGCCATGATTGAGGTAAATCTGCTGGGTCATCTCCCCACCCCTTTATCTGGAAAATAAGTCTCACTTATCCTTGCTCAGCCCGCGCCAAGATTAGCTCCCCGGCAATACTAATCGCCAGTTCCGCCGGTGTCTCAGCCTTAATCGCTAAACCAATCGGCATATGAATCCGCGCAATCTGCTGCTCAGTACACCCAGCTTCTCGAAGTTTTTTCTTCATCACCGCCACCTTATGACGACTCCCCATCCCCCCGAGATAGTAAGCTGGCGTCTGTAATAATTGCTGATGCAACGTCAAATCGTGAAGGTGGCCCCGGGTCATCACCAGAGCATAGTCTTGCTCCGTCAAAGCCAGCTGCTGAATATCTGCAAAATCCACTAGTTGCAATTGGCAAACCTCAGGAAAATAAGTGGGATTCAAAAACTCTTCCCGATCATCCAAGACCGTCACTCGAAAATCCAAATTAGCCAAGACCGGCACCAAGGCTTGTGCCACGTGACCGCCACCGAAGAGATAAACCTGGCTCGGCGGCGTCAGCTCCTCTACGTAATAAGCCACACCAGCTAGCGTCTGCTCATCAAAAGCAGCCACGAGGGGTTCCTTCGTGCCTAGCCAACCCGTCTTTTCACTATAAAAAATAAGTGGAGCCCCCTCAGTTTCTTCCAGCGGTTGAAACAACCAGCCGCTGCCACCAGTCCCCAGGCAATCACTAATAGCGTTTACAATTTCTTGAAGCCCCGCATCCTCACTGGCTAAATATTGGTACAACAAGGTCATCCCTCCGCCACAGACCATCCCCAAACCAGATGCTTCTTTGGGGGTCAAGCGGTATTCTTGTTGAGTGCTTTCCTTTTGCTCCAGCAAGTCTTTCGCCAAGCTTACTGCCAAAAATTCCACTTTGCCCCCACCGATCGTCCCTGCCTGCAAACCCGCAGCGGTCACCACCATCCGGGCCCCTTTCTTACGAGGTGTGGAACCGGAACTTTTGATCACTGTCACCAGCATCACAGCCTCCTTTGGCAATCTGCTAGTTAACGTCTGAATGATTTCTTTCATTTGAAACCCCTCTTTAATGGCCATATTTTAAACTATGTATGAACTTGTTCAATCCCTCTTGTCGTACCCCGCTTTTGCAGACCAATCCGCCATTTAAATTAACTTTCAACAAAGCTCTTTGTCTACAAAGAAAACGCTACCACGCTATACCCTTCAAAGTATAACACTGGTACTAAAAAAATTCAATTTCACCTAAAAAATATTTTGAATTCTTTTCTGACCACAGCAGCAACTCCGGCGAAAGGAAATTCTTTCTTAAGAAGGTTAATATTCTCAAAAGAAAAAGCCAGAAAGGAACACTTCCTTGCTTATCCCCCAAAACCTTGTATAGTTAGCTTTAATAGTCCAGATGACATTCAAAAACGGAGTGAAAAATAGTGAAAAAAGGCATTTTATTCGTCGAAAACAGTGAATTTAGTCCTAACCCCGTCATTCGCAATCTGATCGCCCAAATCCAAGAGCAGGATGAAAACTATGCCATCTCCTTGCTCAATGAAACGCAACTCTCCCTGCGACATTTCACCAATGAAATCATCTTAGTGGATTTTTCTTTAAGCCAACAGCTCAACCAATTGCGAGCCGCGTTACCAGCAACTGTGGTACTGGACACTTTCGATGCCGTGGGATATGCTACGATGAGCTCGCGACTAATCTTGAAACAAATCCAACAGTTGGAACTCAGCTTCACCTTGACCTTGGAATCTGTGGAAGAAAAACGTCGTCGGGAGTGGTTTGCGGCGGTTGGGAAAGGGCGAGGATAAACACTTTCGACCATCTATAACAAGAACTCCAAAAAGACTGAACGCCAGCTGACGTTCAGTCTTTTGTATTACGCTCTTTTACAATCCTAACTCACTTTTCAAGATATCCTGTACTCGTTTCAGCTCATCTTCTGAGACACGCTGGTAGCTGATATTGTCCTGCATGAAACCTTCCCCTTGCATCTGTTCCGTCTTGACATGGGTAAAGGCATCCCGATAGTTCAAGGCAATCTTCTTCATATCAGCAAAATGCATATCGGTGGTCACATTGGTTTCCATCGCATTCAAGACTTCCTGATACTTGGTAATTCCATCCATCGACAACAATTTCTTCACCACACCCACGACGATATCCCGCTGACGCTCTTGCCGACCATAGTCGCCACGAGGGTCTTCTTTACGCATGCGAGAGAAGGCTAAAGCCATATCCCCATCCAAAGTATTCAGACCATGTTTAAAAGTGTAGCCACTTTGGGTAAACTCTTTTTCATTACGCACCTGCACACCACCCACTGCATCGACGAGCTCTTTCAAGCCTTTCATGTTGATGGCAGCGTAATGATCGATAGGAATGTCCAGGTACTTCTCCACGGTATCCATCGACATCGCCGCCCCACCAAAGGCATAGGCATGGTTGATCTTATCATCTGTCCCATGACCGACGATGGACACATAGGTATCTCGAGGAATGCTGACGATAGTCGTCTTCTTATCTTTCGGATTGACCGTAGCCACCATCATGGTATCCGAACGCCCTTGCTCCGTCCGACCCAAGTCCCCGGTATCAATCCCAAGTAGTAAGATTGAAAACGGCTCTTGTTCTTCCAAATCCACAGCCGTTTCACGCTTCGCTGGTGACTCTCGTTTCACGGATTCATAAGTCTTATCGGCAGAACCTTTGACATCCAAATAGACCTTGGTACCGATGCCGACTACTGCGACAGTCAATAAGACGACGATGCCGACTATGGCTAGAATGATTTTTTTTCCTGTTGACATAGGCTAACCCCTCATTTCCTAGTAACATATCTTCAAAAGATTTATTTTTAATATATCATAAAAACTATCAATTAAAATATAGTAATATATGCTAGAAATCTACTATTTTTTTATTTTACAGTTATTAAATAACACTCTAATATATAGAATACTAATTTTCAAAGATCTTTGTAACAGCAGCAAGAATAAACTCACCTCCTGTTATTTTTTTTGAAATTTTTAAAGCGTTTATTCTCATTGTTTTATATTCATTCTTTGAAATCTTATTTATCTGTTCATCGATTAATCTTAAATCATCAATTACAATACCCACACCCTCGTCTAAAATAAAATTTGCTAACGCAGCCTGCCTCCAAATAATTACAGGAATCCCTAAGCTAAGATATAAGGAAACTTTATGAGGATTATTGAACCGCATGTAATTTCCCGAAATGCCAGCACATGTTAGCACAGAATCGCCATCCCACACTAAGCCATACTTATGACCAATAAGTTTTTCTTCTAACTCTGCTGATGAAAATGCACCTTGGTAACTAAGGTTAGGATGATAATTTTTAGCTGGCTCTACTCCATATAGATGAATAGGTGTAGAACTTTTTAACTCACTTAAAAAACTAGATTTACTTAAATTACCTGCAAAAACAATAGAATTATTTTCTTTTGCTTCTAGTAAAATATCATGTCTAAAGCTAGAAAGATAATCAAACAATTTTAGAGTTATAATTTTCTGCTTTACACCATTCTCAATTAACCATTTCTTCATTCTTTCATTATGGGCAATAATGTAATCAAACTGATTAAAAAAAGTTATTTCTCTTTTATAATCTAATGGCCTATCAATATAAAATCTTAAAGAATCAATATCATGAATAATCAGAACCTTAGTTAGTTTTTTCTGATTAGCATTTTTAACAAAACTATCGCTCAGTACTCGACTATAGGCTGGATATTGGTAAAATACATAATCCCCTTTTTGAGTTTTAGCAAGTTCTTTTTTCCAGAGATAATTTCCCTTAAGTAGTCTAGCTAACTTATGTGTAGGTATTTCAATTCCTAGTTTATGGAAACCAGATTCACATAAAATGCTAGTAATATCTTGTTTTGCTTTTGTACCTGCATGTAAATTTGTTTCTTGTCTAATTTCAACAACATATTTATTTTTCATCTCAAAATTCCTTTACCATTCAAAAGATGATTTTGCTGGAAACTTCCATTGCAATACTTCTTCAAGCTTTTCTTGCCATGCCTCAAACTGCTCGTTTGTACTCTTCTCATCATTAATACATACTAGTTTCACTTTTTCTTTTCTTAATACTTGTAAAATCTCATGCATCTCTGAGATATTAAAATATTTGCCAAATGATAACTTTTGAGGTTGATAATTACCTTCTTCTAACATCCAATAACGACATAACCAATGATTAATATCCTCTAAGCCTCTAACTCGATTATAAAAAGTAGCTTCAAAAGCTTCTAATTCTAGCTGATATAGATCTGAAAATGTTGATTTTAAGTGCGGTTGTGGTAAATGAGGATTAAAATAGCCCGTAATTTCTTTGTAAGGAAATACTAAAAAATTTGATACTAACATTTTCCCATATCTAAAACTAAATTGCTTACGCCAATTTTTTTTTAAAGACATTCGTTTATTAAAATGTTTATTAATAATCATCAAGTTATTAATCAAGGTATGGGCAAAAACATCCACTGGCGCAATGCGATTATAGATTCCATAATCTAAAACTTGATCACCTACAAAGAAATCTTCTGGAGTAACTGGACCATTAACAAACATATCATCATTAAATAAAATAAATTTTTCTGCCAAATCCTTTAATCGAAATAAATTTAATTCAATCGTATTTGAATTAAAAGTTGGCAGATACTCTTGGGGAATATAGTCTTGATGGAAAACTAAGTTTAGTTTAGGATGCTCTGTATTTAGCCACTCAGGTATTTGATTATCGGTAATTAAATGAATCTTATTTACCCACGGACAAAAAGTATCAATCGAACGAAATAGATATTTTAGAGTGCCGTAATCTCGATACCGCACTTCATCTTGGTTACTTTTATGGCTACTAAATTTTTCTTTTTTCTTTCTCCAAAGTGGGTCCATTCCATCCACCCAAGTAATCACAACATCTATTTTATCCAATGATAATACCTACCCTTTCTTTACCAAACTCTCAATCAATTGAGCTAAATCTTTTGCTGTGGCAGAAATAGAATAGCCATTTTTTTCAATAATCGCAGCATTTTTTTTAGAATTTTCTTGACGTTCTGCAATAGAGATACGGTTATTTAATCCTGTCAGCCAACCATTTTCATCATCAAATGATAATTGACAAACTGAATCAGTTTGAATAGCTTCACTTGGTATTCCTTGAGAACAGACAATCGGTAAGCCATTTACTTGCGTTTCAAGTAAAACAAAGCCAAAGCCTTCTGTTTTTGATGGAAAAATAAAAATATCTATCGCAGAATACCATTTGTTTAGATTCAATTTTCTTCCCATAAAGATAATCTTATCTGTCATTTGCAATTCCTTCACTCGCTCAACAACTTGCTTTTCATCACGCCCGTTACCGAAAATTAAAAAAACAGAATCAGGATGTAATGGTAAAAATTTAGCGTACATCTCTACTGCAAACAATGGATTTTTCCGATCTGATAACACTCCAGCAAAGCCAATAATATTCGTATGATCTTCAATTCCTAGCTCACTTCGTAATTCTTTACGACTATCCTCATCAAAAACAAAATTAGAAATTTCAATTCCATTTTTTTGAATGAACACTTCTTCACCAGGTTTAAACATCCAATCTTTTGCCTCGTTCGAAACCGCCAAATTTAAATCGCTATTCTTTTTAATCACTTGTCGTCCATAATTATTTAAGGTATCTAAAATAAATTTTGAAAGACGAGATTTCGGTTTTTTACTGTAGTAATTATTGTGACTGTGAATAATTATTTTAGCATTACTGTATCTTTTAGCCATTTTGATTGCAAAATAATTCCATGAAGCAGAATAATTAAAATGAATCACATCATAATACTTACCTCTATTTTTCAAAAAGTTTCGCCAATCAAAAAAGTGTTTAATCGGACTAACTGTAACAGGTGTCACTCGGTAATAACCCCATCCACGATTGAGAATTGACTCTTTTAGATCATCTGATGGAGAGATAGACATACAATCTATCTGATATTGATCAGAATTAAAATGATCATAAGTATTCAATATATAGTTTGTTAGCCCGCTTCCTTTTTGAAAATCACCTGTAGTTAAAACTCTAATTGGACTCTTCACGTTCAAATCATTCCTTTACAATGACAGGAGCCATACTCTCCTTAACCGATTTATAAACTTTAACTGAGAATTTTTTTATTAATTCACACCAAGATCCTTCTTAATCTGAGTAGTAGAAATTTCTGGTGTTCGTGGAAGATAAATGACTTCTGCATCAGTTTCTTCTTCAATAAAGTCGAATTTTCCTGCCCAGTCATCTCCCATGACAAATTTATCGATATGATACATTGAAATATCAGGTACTTTTTGATCCCAGCCATTTTCAGGAATAACCAAATCCACATAACGAATGGCTTCTAGTAATTGTTTCCGTTTTTCATAAGAGAAGTAGCATTTTTTTTGCTTTTCATCCCAATTAAATTTATCAGTAGAAAGTGCAACTACTAGATAATCTCCCTGTTCCTTTGCTCGTCTAAGCAAGTTAATATGTCCATAATGCAATAAATCAAATGTTCCGTACGTGATTACTCGTTTCATTTTATTTTACCCCTTTTTTTGTAAAATAGTTATACTATCTCTCATAGAAAAAGCTTGGTTCCTAAGATACCAAGCTTTTTCTATGACTTTAATTACAAGGTTTTCGCCAATTCTTTAATATAAGCCTTCAAATCCTCAGCAATCTCAGGATGTTTTAGCCCCATCTCGATATTGGCTTCAATCATACCTAATTTATCTCCCACATCATAGCGTTTACCAGTAAACTCATGGGCAAACACGCGTTGGATTTTATTTAAGCTGTCGATGGCATCAGTCAACTGGATTTCATTGCCTGCACCGGGTTTTTGATTTTCTAAAATACCAAAAATCTCTGGCTTCAATAAATAGCGACCAATAATTGCAAGGTTACTTGGGGCCTCTTCTGGTTTTGGTTTTTCAACGAAAGATTCTACATCATAAAGGCCTTTAGAAATCTCGCCATTAGGATTGATAATCCCATATTTTGAAGTTTCTTTATGAGGCACTTGCATAACCGCCAAAGTAGAGGCTTGGGTTTGATGATAGTCATTGATCAATTGTTTTGTCAAAGGAATCGTATCTTCCATAATATCATCACCCAACATCACCACGAAAGGCTCATTTCCTACAAAGGCTTTTGCCTGCAAAACTGCATGTCCTAATCCAAGGGGATGTTTTTGGCGAATAAAGTGCAGATTAATCGCGGTTGTCGCTTCAACCAAAGCTAACAATTCTTTCTTATTTTTTGCTGCAAGATTTTGCTCTAACTCCAGATTCGCATCAAAATGATCCTCAATCGGGCGTTTCCCTTTACCGGTAATTACCAAAATATCTTCAATTCCTGATGCAATTGCTTCTTCCACGATAAATTGAATCGTTGGCTTATCAACGATTGGCAACATTTCTTTTGCAATAGCTTTTGTTGCTGGTAAAAACCGTGTCCCCAACCCTGCTGCGGGGATGATAGCTTTTCTAACTTTTTTCATTTTTCATACTCCTTATTTTGTCTAATATTTCATCTTTTAACCTCTAGATTTCTTACTAATAAAACCTTTTGCGAAATCAATAATAGAGGCCTTGAAAATCACTAACATTACTAAGTAAACAAACACTCCCAGGAGTACTTCTAACCCAAAATAAATAATGCTTCCTGGTAGAAAAACATGTAATCCTCTGACTACAATAAACATCACACTTGCGGATATTAGATATTTCCATTTACCACTGAAAAGTAGTGATATTTTTAACGTCCTTCGTGCCAAAATAATTTGTACCAGCGAAACCGTAAATTCTGAAAGAACAGTGGAAATCACCGCCCCAAACACTCCAAAATTCATGATTAAAGGGAAATTTAAAATTAAATTCACAATTGCACCAGATACAACTGACATCGTGTAATACTTAGTTTGATTAGTTGGTAGCAAATACTGTGTACCCAAGACATTACTCCAACCAATAAAGATAATTACTAAACTTAAAATGGAAATCAATATCCCCGTTACTTCAAATTCCGGACCTAAAAACCAAACTGAAAATTTAGGTGCAATAGCTGATAATCCTAATGCCATTGGAAAACAAATAGCTGTCACAAAATCAAAAGATTGATAAAGATACTTCGCTACTTTTTCTGTCTGTCCTTTAGCAAAGGTATTAGCAACTCGTGGTAACATCACTGTCCCTGTTGCAGTCACAATGGCTAAAATAACTTTGACAATCTTATCTGAATTCTCATAATACCCAGTACTACTTACGCCTACCATAAGACCCAGCATTGTTTTATTTAAGACAAGATACACCTGTGTCGCTACTTGAGGTACAAACAAAGATAAAGATGGAAAAAAATGTCGCCAAAGATTTAACTCTTTAATTTTTGGCAAAATAACAATATTACGAAGATATGGCCACAAAGTTAAATTTCCAAATAAAATCGACAAGCTTAAAATCAAAATGTACAAACCGATATCATTTTTTGATTTTACGAAGACAAATATTGCGATTAATGAAATAATCTTAACCAAAGTATTTCTCAATACCGTCTTCTTGAAATCTTCATTTCCCATGAAAAACCAAGAAATATCCAATCCGGCTGCGATAATCAAAAAAGATTGATAGAAATAAAAGTTTTGATACTCAGAAACTACTGATACAAAGATAAGAAATGCAATATAACTAATTGCAATACAAACCATTCTTAAAATCGCAATTTCCCAAAAAAGTTGACTCATTTTTTTTCGATTATCCCTGTTGTAGGCAATCGTCCTATTTCCATACAAATTAATTCCGATACTACCAAACAGTATAAAATACTGGATAATTGAATTGGTATAAGCGTTAATCCCTACCCCTTCACTTCCAAGAACTCGAGATACATATGGAACTGTAACTAACGGAATTAAAATTACAAAAATTTGATAACCTACATTATAAAAGTAATTTTTTATTAGACTCAATAGAAAGTCCTCCTAGTTGTTTTACTTTCAATCAATACTTTTTACATAAGAAAACAACTCTAATTACTTAAATTGTTGCTATTACTTTAATATATGCATTAGCTGATTGAAAAAATTCTTGTTTCATCTTTTCAATTTGTAATTCCAAATACAACTATTGACACAAAATTTAGTTAATCTAATCATTATTTATTCTTTAAATTATAGTTCTTCTTTCTTTGTATCTGCGAACAAAAATAGCATAAAGGGACTATATGAAAGACGGAAAGATTTGTTATCAACAAAGTCAAATAATGTAATTAATGAAAGAAGTAAAAATAAAATAATTTTTCTATTCTTCAAGATTTTTAAAATATTGGTAAAGAAAAGTGATACATAGGCAACTAATGCAGTAATTCCTTTAAAAAAAAGTAACCATATATTTAAAGTATCAATATAGAAATATTTTTCTCCATAAGATAAAATTTGTCCGTTTCCATAACCATTAACTATAATATCATTTCCAAAAAAATTGATTGGATAAGTATTAAAGGCTTGATTACCTAATACAAGTCGATTTGAGAGTAAAGTGTTCAAAAATGTAGCTAAATTTGTTGGCATACGTTGATACATATAAGGTAATAGGACTGATAAAAAATTGAAAGTTATTAATAAAGCAATAATAACAAACCTTATGTGATATATAAATCTAAAAAAAACTTTATCATTTATTATTGTTAATAGTTGAATGAGTGCTAATAGAAAAATTAACATCATTGCAGCTCTGGAATCCGCAACATAATTAACGAATAAACCAATAAGAACTAAAAGAAAAAATAGTATAACAGATTTACTTCTTCTAAAAATAAAAACCAAACAACAACTTAGATAAAACCAATATGCTCCTAATACTGTCGGATATGAGGTTCCTAGAGCCATTCGGGGAATTCCTGTTGGTCTTATGCTAGTATAATTTGGAACAAATTTTAAAATAGCCAATACCATTACCAGACTTAATAAAAATAGAACGAGTAGAAAGAAAAACCGAACGACTAAATCAAAGTCGATATTTCTAACAGCTAAAACTAATGTAAAAAATAATATCACATCATATGAGCCACTAAACAAAAAGTATATTATTAGTAAACTTAAAGAAATTATATAAAAAAGTAGTTCTCGATAAGAATATTTATCTCTAAAAAATTTTAATCCCAGTAACATAATACCTAAGACCTGTAACATTTTTCCTAAAGAATCTGGGATAATTAGTGAAAGGGTACTCTCACCAATAAAACTTGAAATTATAAAAAAAGCATAGGCCGAAAAAAACAAAAGCGAATTCATATTTATTTTTTTATTAATAATATTTATTTTTTTCACTTCTTTCATTGTGATCAATTCAAGATATAATTCAATTTTCTTTTAGTTTTTCAGAAGCTATTCTTAATGCCTCAGCAATCACCATATGCATATCAAAGTACTTATACATCCCCAAGCGACCACCAAAAATAACTTTACCTTCTTTGTCAGCAAGGTCTTTATATTGTTGGTAAAGATTATTATTTTTATCATCATTGACAGGATAATATGGTTCATCACCAGGATGCCAATCTGCGGGATATTCTTTAGTAATGATGGTTTTTTCTTGCGTGCCAAACTCAAAATGTTTGTGTTCGATAATCCGAGTGTAAGCATGATCTGCATCAGTGTAGTTCACCACTGCATTGCCTTGATAGTTTTCTTCGTCAAGAATTTCATTTTCAAACTTCAGTGAACGGTATTCTAAACGACCAAATTTGTAATCATAATATTGATCAATCATCCCAGTGTAGACAATTTTATCTGCTTCTGCTTCAAAAGCTTCACGATTATCAAAGAAGTCCGTGTTTAATTGAACTTCGATATTTGGATGATCTAACATTTTTTCTACGATTTGTGTATAGCCACCAATTGGAATTCCTTGGTATTTATCGTTGAAATAGTTATTATCGTAAGTCAAACGAACTGGCAGACGTTTAATAATAAAGGCAGGAAGTTCTGTACAAGAGCGTCCCCATTGTTTTTCAGTATATTCTTTAACGAGTTTTTTATAGATGTCAGTACCTACTAAAGAAATTGCTTGTTCTTCTAAATTTTCGGGTTCTTTACCATTTAAAACGGCCCGTTGTTCGTCAATTTTTGCTTTTGCTTCAGCTGGAGTAACCACGCCCCAGAGTTTATTAAAAGTATTCATGTTAAATGGCATATTGTAAATTTCACCATGATAATTAGCAATCGGTGAGTTCGTATAACGGTTAAACTCCGCAAATTGATTCACATAATCCCAAACTTCTTTATTGGAAGTATGGAAGATATGGGCACCATATTGGTGGAACTGAATTCCTTCCACTTCTTTTGTGTAAATATTTCCTGCGATATGATCGCGTTTTTCAATCACCTTTACTTGATGACCCTTTTTGGCTGCCTCATTTGCAAAAATCGCGCCAAAAAGGCCTGAACCGACTACTAGATAATTCATTTTGGTATCCCCTTTGCTAATTAAATAATTATGATAAATTTTAGTTTGTTAAATATATTACGATTCACGAAATGAACTTTTTCTATAAACTAGTTGGGTAAATAGTTTGAATTTTTTCCGATCTTCCCATTTTTTCCATCACTATGAGCATCCCGCAAAGTTTTTGAACGGATGTTTCTATATCCAGAATATTTCGGTTTCATATAATTTGCCGCTAATCTTGACCAAAATTTCCATTCTAATGCAACTTTTGAAATAACTGGATGTTTCGTATGACGTTTTACCAAATCAATTTGGTTTCGAACCCCATAATACTCTTTCCATGTATACTGATATTTATGATTATCAGCAGCAAAAGCTGTTTTATGAACAATAACTGCATCTGTTAAACAAACGATTTCAGTCTTGGATCTGATACGCAGTGAATACTCAAAATCATCTAACCAAATGAAATATTCTTCAAGAGGTAAACCAATTTCAGATATTAATTTAACGTCCATCACTAAGCCTACAAAAGAAACTGCATCCACAGAAAATGTTGGTTGGCTATATTCTTCAACAGGGACAACAATTTCATCTAATAAACTTTTCGAATGCAATACTCGTCTCTTATGAGTAAGCTGAATAGTTGAATCCTCATATATTACTTTTCCGCAATAAGCTCTTATTTGTGGATGGGTATCTGCATAGTTCAGAATCTTTTCAAAATAATCTTTTTGATACATGGCATCATCATCACTAACAGAAACATAATCAAAATTATATAATTTGCATCTATCCAGTCCTGCCTTAAAGCCACCTGCTCCACCAATATTCTCTGGTAATTCTACTAAATCAAAAATTTTCTGATTGAGAACATCAAACTTTTCAATTAATTCAGAAACCGTCCCATCTGTTGAAGCATTGTCTACAATAATAATTTTTGTTGGTTTAATAGTTTGATCTAATAGAGATTGGATAGCTTCCATTAGCAAATCTTTTCTATTAAAAGTAACAACAACTGAACCATATGTCTTATTCATCTACATCTTCCTTATTTCTCAATATTAGTAACACCTATAGCTAATGCATCCAACAATTTATTGATATCAACAGTTTTTAACATGTTCACAATTTGCAAAGTATTGTTTATTTGATATTTAACATCATCATTGTAGTAAATGTTTTTTAGAGTCTCTTCATTTAAAATTGGAATGTCATAAACTTCTTTCAAATCAACGTAAAACCCACGAAAATCTCGATACTTATCATAGTCATAAGCATACATATAAATTGGTTTATCCAAAAGATAAAAATCGAACATCATACTTGAGTAGTCACTAATTAAACAATCCGTAGCTAAAAGCAACTCATCTAAATTTTCATCAGAGACATTAATAACATTGCTTCTTTCCAAATTAACTTTTTCAAAATAATGAGTTCGCAACAATAATACTGTATTACTACCAAAGTCAGGTAAAACATCACCATTGAAAATATGATTTATTTTTGGACTTTGAAATTCTCTGAAAGTTGGTGCGTATAAAACTAGACGTACATCTTCATTTAAACCATATTTTTCAATCAACGACTGACGAAAATCAATTTGTTGTGATTTTTTCTCAACCAATGGCAAATTTCGTGGTAATCCAGTTTTAATATGATTAACTGAATTAGGAAATACTGTCTTGAAAATTTCATCATCGTAGTCACCACAAACTGTTAACAAATCAAATTTAACCTGGGTATACCATTTTTTTACAAGTAAACTCACATGGGTTTCATCTTTGCCAATCTTTTTTAACGGAATTCCATGCCAAGTATTCAAGTAAAAAATTTTTTTAGATTTATATGGTACAAGTTTTTCAATGCTTGTATTTGAAATCCAAACGGAGCTGCTAAACAACTCCTTGAAAAAAGACACACTATTGATCGAGATGCTTCGAGTACCACTTGGTAACTGATAGCTATCGGGATTGTTAAATGCCCATACTAACTCATAATCTTTAAACCGAGGATCTTGTCTTATATAGTCATAAAGAACTTTAGGACTATCACTGAATTGTCTCCCTGAAAAAGATGTAAATATCATCTTTTTCTTCTTCTTTAGTAAATGATCCAAAATAAAATAGTAAATATAAAGAACATAAAAAAAACACTGAGCAATAAATTTACTATTCTTAACCAAGTTCTTTATTTTTTGCACAACTTTACCTCCAAATAAATCAATTCAAAATCTATATTAATAAAATAATCTAGTTTACAGATTCTCAGCTTCAGTTAAGGTTAAATATTAATACCTACTAATCTTAAACTTAGCCTTCAAAAATTTAGTGCCCTTTTCTAGCCAAGATCGATTCTCCATGAAAATTACCGGGATTTCTTCATAAGAATAATTATTTTTATCAATCCAAACATCTAACAGAATTTCGCTCACCCGTCCAAATACTCGCGCATGAAAATCGTTATACTCAGAAATATCTAATTCTTCCTCAAGAGCAAACAAAATTGAAAACATCCACTCACAGTAGGCATTGAATTTTTCTTCGGACATGATAAACATATTAAACATATGGGCAGATTTTCGATTCAATACTTCATCATACATTGCCACATAATCAGGGTGCAATTTCTCTAAAACTTTTCGAGTCACTACTAAATCTTGTGGGTAATGAGTATGATTGTAATGAGACTCAATCGACTCAATATAATAATTACGCTTTTTAGGTAAAACGATATCAGCTTTTTCAAGTTTACTATCCAAAGTTTTACGATCCAAAACTTCATTAAAAGTCCCTTGAGTAAAAATGCTGACATTATGATTTTTTGAAAAATGGCGACGATAATGAGCTAATCCCTTATAATCAGCGGAAACATTTTTCCAAATCCAATAAAGTGCTGTTAATTCTGAGTAGTTTTTATTTTTTTCAGAAATATGATCTCCCGTGTTATCTCGGGAATAACCTAAATCTTCAGAATTAAAGTAAGAGCCACTTTGAACTGGTACATACATGATATCCTCTGGCATTTGGTACTTCTTATGTGTCGCTACACCAACAGCTATTGTTTTCATATTAACTCCATTCAATCCTTTTCTTTAAAAATTAATACGCCCCATTCGGCTTAATCATAACTTTAACAGTTTTTAAGATAATCTTAATATCATTTAAGATGCTGCGATTTTTGATATACTCCACATCAAAGTCCACCATTTCTTCAAAACCAACTTCATTACGACCGCTAACTTGCCATAATCCAGAACAACCAGGCTTAACTAACAGTCGTTGCATGTCATGGGGAGTATACTCTGCAACCTCACGTTCCAAAGGTGGCCGAGGACCAATCAGACTCATGTCTCCTTTGACAACATTCAGTAATTGAGGCAATTCATCCAAACTAGTGCGACGAATCATTTTACCAATCTTAGTTACTCGTGGATCTTCTTTCATTTTAAACATGGCACCATCAACTTCATTTTGAGCCATTAGTGCTGCTAACTTTTCTTCAGCATCAACACACATGGAACGAAATTTATACATAGTAAAAGTTTTGCCATTGCGTCCTACCCGAGTTTGAGCAAAGACTACCGGTGATCCTGGTTCTTCTTGGCGAATTTTATAGGCTACATAAGCCATGATTGGTGAAGCAAGAACTAATCCTACCGTCCCACCGACAATATCAATCCCGCGTTTGACAAATTCATAACCTTTTTGTTTGCTTAATTTTTCTTGATCAACCCATTGCAGCTTAAAATACTGATCCTGATAATAATTTTTTAATTCACTCACATTTAACACATTAAAAAATTCATTACCCATCATCATTTGTACTCCTCCCCATTGATTAAAAAAATCCAAATCGCTTTTTCTTTATTTCCATATATTCCGGGAATGTGACCTCATCCCCATTGATCAAATCCTTCGCCACTTGTTCCATCATTGCGACTTTGTCCTCACCAAAGTCATGGCCAATCTGGCGAAAAGCTTCTTTCATTACAAATGTTCTTTTTTTGGTACCATGAGCATCGGATGCCATCATCTGGACGAGGTTGTGCTCGACCATCTGCTTTGCCGTTTTTTGGATATCTTTGCCAAAGACACCTATGTAGCTTGGAGCTGTGAGCTGTGCCAGACAGCCCATCTCCAAGAAAGGAATCAGACGATTGGGATCTTCCCGAAACTTAGCATTGCGCTCTGGATGGACGATGACTGGCACTTTTCCCATATTGCGTAAGCTAAAAAATAGCTGCTCCGTATAAGCCGGCACATCCATCGTCGGAAATTCGATGAGAAGATAGGTATCTTCGAGGTCGGTGAATAAAATCCGGTCTTGCTGGATTTCCTCTAATAAGTCACCTGTAATCCGTACCTCCTGGCCTTCTAATAAGGTCAGCGGTAGATTGCGCTGATCAAGAGTGGCTTGTAATTCCGCCACTCTATCGATTACTTCGACCTTTGGATTCACATATTTGCCATTGTTATGATGTGGGGTACATAGGATATGGGTGATGCCTTGGCTGATGGCTTTTTCAGCCATATCGAGGCTATCGGCTAGTGTTTCTGCCCCATCATCAATACCGGGTAAGATATGACAATGAAGATCAATCATCTTACTTCTCCTCCCATCCGTCTGACTTAGTTACCGTAATAATAATAATACCCTTGATCTTTCATATTTTGCGTACCATTGTAGACAACACCAAGTACGCGTGCTTGGACCATTTCCAATAAGTTTTTAGCATTCGTCAGTGCATCTTTACGCGTGACATTTTCCCGCACGACTAGCAAAGTACCATCTGCTTTGGAAGCCATGATTTGCGCATCGGTCACGGCGACGACAGGTGGCATATCAAAAATGATGATGTCATAAAGATGCCGTGCTTCCTCGATGACTTGATTCATGCGAGCAGAGCCAAGTAGTTCTGAAGGGTTGGGTGGCTTGGGACCACTTGGTAAGATTGATAGATTTTCGATACCTACCGTCCGCGCATTTTCTAAGACACTTTGATTGGTACTCAAGACGAGGCTCAAGCCACTCTCATTGCTGAGTCCAAAAGTCTTATGAACAGTTGGTTTTCGCATATCAGCATCAATCAGCAGCACTCGCTGACCTGAGTTAGCAAAGACTACTGCTAGGTTCGCAGAAGTAGTCGATTTCCCTTCTGATGGACCAGATGAAGTGACGACGATTGTCTGGATTTTTTGATCTGCCGAAGCAAATTGGATATTGGTACGAATCGTTCGATATTGCTCGGAGATTGGCGAGGACTTGTCTGCCAAGGTAATCAGACTGACTGCACCGGTTTGTTGGTTATGATGTTTACTACTTTTTCGTTTTCCCATTATCTACTTCTCCCTATACTCGTGAACGACTGCGACGAGCCTTGTCTGGTGTATTTTTAGCGCTAGTTTGTTGTTGCACCGCAGCAACAGGTTTGGTCGCTTTTTTGAGTTCTTTGTCACTCATCTGTGGCACCGAACCAAGAATAGTCAATCCTAAGTTTTCAGCCACAAAACGGCTATCTTTGACAGTCCGGTCTAACAATTCCAATAAGAAGGCTAATCCGACACCCACCATCAGCCCGAGGACTAGTCCAATGGCTAAGTTGAGTTTGTTATTTGGAGAGACAGGTGTCATGGAAGCTTGAGCGTCAGAAATGATCGAGATTTTATCGACATCCAAGACATCTTTGGCATTTTCTTGGAAGACTTTGGCAGTCGTATTGGCGATATGTTCGGCATCGACAGGTTTTGTATCCGTCGCCACGATAGAGAACATTTGTGAATTTTGCGATTGTTGGACTTGAATCGCGCTTTTAAGTTCTCCGACAGTCTTGTCTAACTTGTATTCAGATTCGAGGCGATCTTGGACAGTGTTCATGACCAAATCCCCGGTAATCATGTCTTTATAAGTATTGATCATCAATAGATTCGTATTGACATCCCCAGCATTTGTCGTGTCTGTTCGTGGAAGCTTCACGATTAGCTGTGCTTGTGAATCATACTTCGGCGTGATGATAAAGAAAGTAGCTACCCCTGCTAGTGCTAGCCCAGCAAACATGCACATCAATATCGTCGTGATGTGCTCCTTTAAAATCTCAAAAATCTCTTTTAAACTGATTGTTTCTTCCATTATATTGTCTCCACTTTCTCTCATTTTCTCAAAAACATCGTGTATCGAGTCTACTCGTAATCTTCTGTGTAAGCTTCTTCATCGTAGCCAGTATCTTCTTCTGAGTAGGTGTCACTGGAGTCACTAGCACCACCATCATCGGATGAAACACCACCATAACCCAGCTGCTCACTAATCGTATTCAGTGACTTAGTGAAGTCAGCCTTTTTGCTTTCATTGCGGACTTGACTGATACTATCGGCTAAGGATAGATAGCTTTCGTAAGTCGCATTTTCAGTAATTTGACCGTCCTTGAGCATTTCACCGATACTTTTTTCGATGTCTTTGATACGAGTTAGTTGCGCATCGGCAAAGTCTAAGTAATCAGTAATATTTTTTTTCCATTGATCATCTATCATCATCAGCTTCAAGTCTTCACGGATGTTGCCAATAGCTTCATCTGTGAGATCTTCTTTAATCACGACATCGTTCACTGGTTCTTGCCATGAACTCACCGATTTTTCAAATAGTTCATTGGTTTTATTTTGGACGGCCAATTTATCTTCTACTAAAGCTATTTTTTTCGTCAACGCAGCTTTCGTTTCTTGGATTTTTTTGGTGTCGCTAGCTAAGTCTTTCGTCTGGATATTGTATTCTTCAGCATCCACTTTGACCGCTTCTAACTTCCCCCGTTCGCTAGTAAGCTCACCATCCTCCAAATCTTCACGTAAGAAAACTTGTTGGTCATCCACATAAAATAAGCCAATCGTTTTATCGATGGCAGCTAGTTTTTCTTGCCCATTTTCGATTGCCTTATTGGCATATTGGACCCGTTGTTCGTATTGATGTGAGGCATTTGCTTGATACCCCATATAACAAATCACGATAGCACCAATCCCAACAGCCGTTACAGCCAGGCCCTTTAGTAAAGGTCTCCCCATCCAGTCTACACTCTCCCACACAAAAAATTATATGACACATGACAATTGAACTCATTATACTGTATTTTCGTTTAAGAATACAGAGTTTCGGAAAGTTAACACCATTTTTTCGTCAATTTGAAGACAAAAAGCTTGAAAACACGAATATAATTCGCTATGTAACCGCCTCATCGATAGAAAACCATGTGATGTAAATTCAACGCTGTACACGTCATATAATTCCAATTTTACCAAATTCATTAATCAAAAAATGCGTACACTATCAATATGCGAAAAAACATTAAAGTCAGATAGTTCCAAATAAAAAGTCTTTCGAACCTGTTTTAAATTGGTCCTAAGACTTGGTAAATTACATAATTAAAATCGCTTCTATTATAATAGCGAGTCTCTAGAATTATTGCAAAGTAGAATTTTCGCTATTTTTTTTGAAAAAATGACTTCGGTCGTGAGTTAGTCTTTCGTAACTTAAATCAAGCTTAAAGTTGTGTTGTTTAATTTTGTCTATTTTTTATTGTAGTGGTACAGTACTCTGATAATCACTAGCCTCTTCTGCTCAGGAGCTCGTAATAGGTAAATTTTCTGAAAGAAATCTGTTTTTTAATTGAAGGCTCAGAAAATCGTCAAAAGTCAGTCAGTTTTTTTTTGCTCATTTTTATTCATTTTTTTATAGGTAAAACGATTTATCTTTCTTTGTGTTTTTATTTATTTTCTCGTCAGAACCAGGTTTAGTAAGCCATAAAAATAAATATATCGATTAACCAAAAAGAAGACCTATCCATAAAAAAGCATATTGCTTGGATAGGTCACTTATTTTGATACTTGGTATTTACATCGGTTATTCCCACGATACCGCCACTTGTAAGGCACCCAAAGGATCTTGATGCGTCACACGGTAGACGATTTCATCTACTTGCCACACCACTTGGGCCCGCTGGTAACCACTACTACCTAAATCTACGGTAATCTGCCCCAAAGTTTTCGGTACCGGTAAAAAGGCCTCTTCCAGATAATTTACCATCTTTTTGGCGGTAGCTACTGGGTCTTGCCCTTCCGAATTTAATCCTCGAACAGTTAAGCTCCAATTTCCTTCTTGCCAATTTAGATAGGTGGAACCGGCCGCCCCTTGTTGGTGACCCGTGATTCCGTAACCTAAATCAACGGCTTGCCCACTATCATCTACAATGTAGTTAACAGCTGCCTGGGCTTCGGCATTGGACCCGTAGTCGCTAACTGAATAACTAGCAAAAGGCGTTTCATTGTTTAACTGCCGATGATTCATGATCAAGGCTTCGTCCATAGCATAGTATAAAACGTTGACTCGGTTGACTTCCACGGCACTAGCAATATTTAAGGCTTTTCCATTTGGCGCTGTCACTGTAGGCAAGTGTAACTCGCTATGCATCGCCTTTAGCTCAGCTTGAGCATCAGGACTCCCTTCTACAGATTCACTAGCTTCTGTTGGTTGGGTAGATTCACTAGACTGGGATGGTTCACTAGATTCGGTAGGCTCACTCGGCTTTGTGGACGTAGATGGCTCACTTGCTCTTGTTTTGCCGCTACTGGAACTGCTAGTAGATGGTTCGACTTCCGAACGGCTACTGTCCTCAGATCTTTCACTTTCGCTACTGTTTGATTCACTGCTTTCACTGGAAGAAATACTTGTGGTACTGGATGTGGCGCTTGATTTGCTAGTGCTACTAGTTTCCGTCTCCTCAGGCCCGCGACAAGCCACTAACATGCCTAAGCTCAGGATTAACATTATGCCAAACCCTTTTTTCATTATTGCTCCTCCGTTCTGTTGTGGGCTCGCAACTTACTCACGATTATATAACAAGATATATCGATTAATAATTTAATTACTAACAATAAGTTTTGCGGAATTATCATTTGGCTGATTGGATGACTACTATGATAGAAAGCTTATCTTTCAATAAAATTATACTTCCTTTTGCTAAGAAGCCGAAATATTTAGCTTCAAATCATACCCTATGATGCTATTTAAAGAAAATAATAAAAAACACTAACGGTAGAATGATAACTAGAGAAATTTCATAGATTTTTAAAGGAAAATCATCTTTATTGGCGTAGCTTCTATTGTGAAGGTAAAAAATCCAAACTTTTAGAGGAGACTTTTTTATCATGAAACTGATTGTGACTATGAATCAAATTGGCTATTTTAAACCCGAAACGACAGCTCGGCGTTTGAAGGATTATTATTATCAAAAAGAGGGTAATCCGGTGGTTTTTCTTGGATACCTCCGTCTGATTCGCTTGCTTTCAGAGTTGACAGAACGGGTTGCCCCATTACGTTCTGAGCTCTACAGTATAGAAGTACGCGAAATATTTCTAAACACCGACTGGGAACAACAGCCGTATTTAGTCTTATTTTTACAAGAATTTCGTGAATTTTTCACCGAATCAGAATGGCATAATCTTCGGCAACGGTATCAACGCCTTTTTCCATTTTTAGAAGAGTTTGTGGCAAGATTATGGTTGGACTACATTCAATTGATGACTTTGTCTTCGATTGATTGGTGTGCTGTGCCAGATTCTCTTCACTATAATGCCTCTATCAGACGTAGTCCATAACTGTCGATACCCCGCAGTTTTAAGCTGCAAAAAAGCCAATTCCTTCAAATGGAATCGGCTTTTGCATGGTTTAATTATCGGAAATTTCGTCTGACTTTGGCAAATCAGACAACGTCCAAGTTAAGGTGCTTTGATAAGTTCCCAGATTGGTGATGGAATCTGCAATTTCTAAGGTACTGCTGTTTTCTTCATCCGTTAAGATATTAAAAGTTTCATTTGTAGTTTCTTGATCGTTCCCAAGATGGTTCAGGCGGTCACCCGTTTGAAGTTCATCGGATTTAATCTTCAGTGAAATAATTTTCGCTTGATCGATATCCTGTTGCACATTCAGGTTGAGGATTGCATTTACTGAGTCATCCTCCCCTTCCCTACTAAACGGTGTCATTGTAACATTTAAGCTCCAATTTCCACCTTCACCACCATTTCTTGAATCAGTAATCTTGATAAGACCATCCTGATTTGCCTCAGAACTATTACCAGTCTCCACCTTGAAATTTTGGATATGGTTGATACTGCCATTTCCGATAGTCCCGAGTTTGAAGGTACCAAAGTTCAAATTTGGTACAGCATCAAGGCTTAAGATTCCCTGTACAACAATCGTAAACTCTGCTGTGGTAGATTGACCATTCTTATCAGTGACAGTACCGGTTATTGTGTAGGTTCCCGGCTCCCAACCTGTGGTATCAACAGTAAACGGAATATCTTTTTGCGGTGCTAAACCTGTTAGACTGCTACTAGCATCCCCTTGAGATTCATCAGCCATTACATTTACTGGCAATTCTTTAGTGGGGTCTACTTGGTCTTTTCGCGTAAACTCTACGGTATACTCGTTCTGGTCTCCGTAAATATTCAAGGTATTTTGAGCCTTGTTTTCGCTAGACGTCACTTTATCATCAGTGAAGGTCAGTTTCAAAGTGGTTTCATTAAAATCCGGTAGGTTTTCTGCGTCGAAAATACTTCCGAAAGCTTTTTCTTTAGAAATAGGAAGTTTCAAAGTAATATCCACCCCGGCGATTAAACTACCCCAAAATGATTCAACCAATGAATTGGAATTTTCCAGTGTAATACTGCCATTTGGAACTAACATAGTCCCAGCAAAAGGAAAATCCACTTTACCAATGCCTAGACTCAAGGTATTGGTAACATTAGGGAAATTATGGATAATATGACTTCCCATTGTTTTATAAAAATCTGCTGGAAACTCATGTCCACTTTTATCGACAAAGGTCATATTACCATAATCAAAAGACCATCTTAGCTCTGTCCAATCATTCCAATTAAAGATAATAAAAGGAAGTGTCTTTTTTGAATAACTATTTCTATCTACGTTATCCAATTGAATTTTCATTGAATTATTTCCAGAAAAGTCTGATACTCCAAGTGTCTTTTTAGATAAATCAAATATTGCTACAGCATTTTCTTTGCTACCAGCAATTACCGGCACCTCTACTTGAAGCTCGCTAATATCATTATCAAGTCTCACATATTTTGCTGCTTTAATCGATGAATCAACGCTACCATTACCCACAGCGGGTCTGTCGTCAGTGAAAGATTTGTAAAAATTGCTTACCGTTTGCAATTGGGTTTTACTGCGGCTGAAGTATGTTTTTGCATCATAAAGTTCATTATTAGATTGAACCCCTAAGTTATCACGAAAATCGAGGATATCACCAATTTTATTTTGAACTGGTGTACGATCTTCTGCAGATTTAGTGTTATTAGCATCATAAGTTGTTGCAGGTATTGTACTTGATGCATCCTCAAATAGAAATCCTTGCTCTGCTTCAAAATTTTTCAAGGCGGTCAAGGACATTTTAGACTGAGTATTATTTTCTCCATAAGTGCGGCCAATCAATCCTAATGGTGCTGTTTTTATTGCGCTATCAGCTGTATAAGTATATGAAAATGGGTATCGCCAACTTGTTGGATCTGGATCCTCAGCAGTTGTTCGGTAGTAAGTTGCTGAATCAAAGTTTAAATCTAGAGAATCTGCAGCATAAGTACCATCATAGTTTGGAGCTGGCGATCGTTGACCAGTAAAATAGATTGTTCTCCCAGCAAACGCCGTAAAATGAGTCCCAATTCCTAATGGGTACGTGTCTACAACACTGTCTCGGAAATAATTCACACTCCCAACATCAACTTGTGGGCCTGGGCTTATCGTTGGATCGTAACTTTCGGAAAGGTGTGGGTTCGAATCATCCAATTTAGTGGTTTTACTATCCTTTTCAGCAGATGATTGTGTGGTAGCCTCTTCCGTTGATTCATGGGTGCTGGATTCGGTGATGAGTTCACTGGTGGATTCAGCAGTATCACTAGATTCAGTCGTGTCACTAGAATCTGTAGCGGTCGTCGTCTCACTAACATTTGAACTAGTCGATGCTTCACTACTACTTGTGGTGGATTCACTTGAACTTGTTGTCTCGCTAGTTACTTCACCGCTAGCAGTAGTACTATCTACGGTCATTTCACTAGTCGTAGTTCCTTCTGCGGTTTCTTGCGTCGATTCTTGCGTATTTTTACTGGTAGCGACAGTTTGATCTTCTGTGGAAGCCAATGTCGTAGCAGCGGTAGCAGTGAATGGATTCAGTAGCAATAAAAAACTACAAGCACCCGTCAATGTTTTTTTAAACATCAGCATTTCCTCCTAAAGATGTTTGATTTGTGATTTGCTTTTTTAAAAGAGTCAATAACAGTGCCAACATAGTTAACTCAAGCCCAATCACTAAAAGCCAAAAATTTGTAGCCGAGCCGGTTTTAGGAAAGACCTTTTCGGCAGTTGACCAAAGATTGCCAACTATTCCTTGAGATTTACCATTGTTTTCGATATTTTGTGACGTATCTTTTACAAAATGTTCGACTGGCGCTGACGGTAATACTACATTTCCCGCTGGTAACTGACTAGGTGGTGCGACGGGGTCAGCAACTATTGGTCCACCAATGATCGTCACTTCAGCAGTGCTGGTTTTCGTATCCGCATTTGTCACGGTTGGTGCTAAAATCAAAAATAGCAAAGTAATCACAAAGCAGACCTTGAAGAGCTGCATTTTTTTCATATGAATCACTCATTTCTCTTCTTCATCTGATTTGCGTTTCCGTCGGCCCAAAATAAAGGCCACAATCAATAAAATCAATAACAATAGCACAGCGATCAAAATATACAACCATGTATAATCAGGTTCAGGTAAACCTACTGCCTGCTGGTTTATCTTTTCTGCCTCTTGATTGACGATAGTAAAATCTTCCTCGAATTTCCACACTTTTTTACCCGAAGTGGCTACCATACTCAAGTGGTAATCTCCCGCTTCGATAGGATCGTTTTTCCAATCAATAGCGAAATCATAGTTAGAATTTGGCGCCATTTCCTGAGCGTCTTTTTTAGTTTCTTTTAAGACTTGTTTACTACCTTGCTTGGAAATTTTTGCATCTACTGTCATCTCGCCAAACGCTTGGGGTTGGATGTTTTGCAAATTGGCAAAAATAGCTGTATGGCCATTATCCAAACCAGGCTTGATTGCGTTTAATTTGAGTTCTGGCGATACTGCCGTTTCAGTATCCTCTATCAGACTAATACCCATTACCATGGCGTAACGGTTTTGGATACTGATGGATTGGTCACTAGCTTCAGTATCGTCAGCAGCTTTTAAGGCGTAAAACCCACCTAAAATCGTCCCAGAGAAGGGTTCTTTTGGCACGGTTAGCTGGAAGGTGACATCTTTCGTTTCGTTTGCCTTCAGCTTGACGGTTTGCGGTTTGGAAAAAAGTTCGGAAATTGTATATTGAGCTGATGAATCTTTCGGAAAATCGTAATCTGAATACTCGATGACACCACCTTTATTAGTAAACGCCGGGTTTGGCGAAACGCTTAATTCCAGTGGCACGTCTTCCAAATTTGTAAAGCGGATGCTCAACTCTTGTTGGCTGTCAGGAGTCACCTTCAAATTAAAGAAACTACTATTGTCTAGTTGATTGTCCGGGAGCAATGCCTCCATGGTAAAACCTGCACCATTTTCTGCTGCTAGGGCGGAGTTACCACCAGTAAACGCTACAAAAATCAACAGGAATCCAATAATTAGGGGGATTTTTTTCATTATGTATCTCTCCTTATATGATGACTGACCAACAATAGCTCTTCCTCTGTTGGCAAAGAATCGAGCAGCAGATGCTCGATTCTTTGGACAAAGCGTTGATATTATTTTGCTGCAGTAGTAGATGGTGTATTTGCCAAAGTCCAAGTTAGGTCGGCTTGGTACGTGCCGGCTTTAATAGTAGGATTTTTGTCGATAGTTAAAGTTGTATCCTTTGTATCTGAACTAATGGTGTAAGTATTTTCTCCCATGCCTTCGGAAGCCTCTGCCGTTACCACGCTAGATGCGTTTTCGGGTGTAACAGTAGTACTAGCAGCATCAGTTGTGACACCTTCTGCTTTTGGAGCATTCACAGTCAAAGTAACTCCTGACAATATATTTGTTGAACCAGATGTAAAATTGCCTAATCCAACACTCAGTTTCCAGCCAGTACCACTACCTCGGAAATCAGAAACACGAATTATACCTTTGTTATTTCCATCATTAGAAGCTTCACCAGTTAAATCTCCACTTGCATAAGTTAATGTTATGCCATTTGTCGCAATATCTTTTACAGAAGCTGTCCCAAAATTCATATCTGGTACAGCATCCAGTGTTAAATCTCCAGGTGTAACTTCAAATTCAGCTGTCGAATTTGCCTTACCTGTCGTCGTTTCAGTATCTCCAGTTGCCACTCTCCCATCTCCAACAACATCACCGGTTTTCAAATTTGTTGTTGCCGCTTGTACGTTACCCACACCCACCATTAGGGTCATCAATGCTGCTGCAGATAACGAGAATGTTTTAATTGTATTTTTCATCTTTTTTTCCTCCTTGCATTCTTTCAGCGTCTTCCGTGTTAGCGGTCGGCTTTTTTGAATGCTTATGTCTTTTATTTTGATATATTGCTACTGTGATAACCAAAACTAATACCACAGTCAACCCGATGGCGATGATAATCAGCCGTCGGAGGGTTGCATCTTTTAGGGTTGGTACTTGTTTGTTAATTGCTCTGGCCTGCTTTTTAGTAATCGTAAAATTTTGATTCACTTTTACTTGATTATCGCCAGAACCTAAGACACCAGTAATCGTATACCGACCATTTTCTAAAGCTTGTCCAGCTAAAGAAATAGGGTAGACAAACTTGCCATTTGGCACAAAATCTAACTGACTCAGGTCTACTTGCCAAGTTTTCTTCACTAGACCGAAGAATTTTTCATGTGTGATTGACAACTGTACATCTTGATCTAACAGGTACTTTGCTTGGGGGTTAACAATGGTTACACCCAAAGCCGGTAAGTCATTTGCAAGTTGACCTGTAAGCTTGGTGACGGCGAGATTTTCTGATATTGCTGCTTTTCCCACCAGTGTTACTGGTAACATGTAGGCTGCTTCTTCATCTTTTGTGATTAAAACAGCACCAGCCACTTCCCCTTGGGTTACTTGTTGAAAATCTAGTGATAGGGTGATGTCTTGCGTTTCGCCGGCAGCTAGCGTGAGATTTTGTGGTGGAATCAGGTCACCGAAGTTTAATGGTAGCTTTCCAGCAAATTTCTTTTTCGGCTGATAGTCAATTTCCCTGGTAGCATCCATCGTCGCTTGCGCTCCTTGAAGGACTACCGTAGCTTGTTGATTGGTAAAATTGGTCACCGATAGTTGTAACTGATGTTTTTTTCCATCTAATGGAAGAACGAGCTCAGCAGTTGTTACCCTTTGCCCATCCACCGTCAAAGGGGTAATTGTTATCTCATTTTCTTCACCGTAAACAGGATTACAAAAAATAACTAAACTAAATAACAATAAAAAACTGAAAAATAGGGAAATCCATTTTATTCTTTTGCTCACTGCTACCTTCCTTTCGCCCATTCATTATAGTGATTTTATTGACAATAGCAATAAATATGTTTAGTTATTATTAGTTATTTAACGTATTTTTTTCGAATAATATTGGTAGCGTTATTATTTATCTTTTTTTTAAAAAATAACAGGACTTTTTGATAAAAATCAGATAAATTAAAAACTTGAGTAATTTTTAATAAAATTTGCTATACTGAGAAAAAAATTACACAGAGGCGGGTATAAAATGAAAATGATTCGGAAAATTTCAATATTCATTTTTCTCCTAATTCTCTGCTTATGGACGATGTCTCCAATAGCCAATGCAGATAGTGCCGGTTACGGCGTGACCCCCTTATTACCAGATAATCAACTTACTGCTGATTCATTTTTCAATTTATTAGTAAGTCCCGACACCAGCCAAGAGCTACACATCCAGCTAACCAATCAATCCAATCAGGAAAAGAGGCTGGAGTTAACCGTTTCTACCGCATCTACTACAAAACAAGGAATAATCGACTATACTACTATACCCAAACTTAACCAAGGTTCAGCACTCGACGAATTACTGACCGTTCCCGATAAAGTAACACTGGCTGCCAACGAAACAAAGGTCATTTCACTGACATTAAAAATACCAGCAAAACCTTTTACCGGTATCCTTTTAGGGGCCATTACGATTCAAGAAGTCGATCAAATTACTGACTCAGCTACCCTAAACAATCAGTTTGCCTACCAAATCGGAGTCATGCTACGTGAATCCAAAGACTTACCTGAACATGATGTCTCCTTAAACCAGCTAACAATAAACTCTAAGCAACAATTCCAACTAACCATCAAAAACAACGGGCGCCTCGCTTCCGGAAGACTGACTGGCAAGTGGTCAGGTAAAGGTCACCCCACCTTCAATCAAGAAATACAACTTGCTCCAAATACCACCATTTCCCTTCCTTTACCTTTCAAGGAAGAAGTAGTCGCGGGTAATGGCACACTGACTGTTACTTTAAAAATCGACAATCAAAGCTTTACTTATCAACAATCGCTTTATCTGCGAAAAACAGCTGACGGAATTCAATTGATTAAACTCCCCTTTCCTACGAGTATGATGGTGGCAATAATCTTAGGTATCTTTGCTATGGTTAGCATCGCTGTCTGGTACTGGCATAAAAAGTCTTCTAGCAAAAAAACAGCAAATACTGCTAATCGATGATGGGGCATGTTCACTGTTTTCTTCTTAATAGAAAAGCAAATCTTTCGTGAGTGTTTTAGGATTAAAAACTAACTAATTACCAACAAGCAGACTAACCAAAAAATCCTCTGAGTCGTCGTGTCTCAGAGGATTCGAGTGATTCTAGTCATATCAATACCCATGTAGCAAATTCTACAACCAAGTATGGTAGCTACCCAAAAACCGGCGCCGTACAACACCCTCTTGTGGCAGCTTTTGGCTTTTTACTAATTGGCTTAGCCCTTGTCATCAAGAAGAAGTAAGTTGCTCTTCTTTTGCTAGTTGCTTGGTGGGCTTGCGCTGATTGCCCACAGCGCGACTGAGATCCACGCTATGATTGTCCACCAATAAAATCACCAACATCACATAAGCAATCCAGCTATCCCGGTGATACAAGGTGTAGCGTGGGACCCATTGGCTGGCATACTTTTCCTTGTATTCTCGTAAGCCTTGGAAAGAGTAAAAGTGGGAGCCGCCTTCGTAAACTAAGTTGGCAATTCTTTCTTGGGTAAAGCTTTTGCGAGAATGGCCAACATTGGCTAATGGCGCCATCCCCAGATCAAAATACGAAACGCCTTGTGCTTTAAAGTAATCAAAAAGATGAATCAATAAGAAATCCATACTACCAGATGGGGCTTTTTCACTATGATGACGCATCAGATCAATCGTACCTACTTCTTTTGAATAAGTAGGCATCAGATTGGCAAAGCTGACGATTTCGTGGTCTTGGTTGCGTACGACAGCAATCGGACCTCGTTGCAAGTAAGCTTCTGAAAAGAATCCTAGTGAAAAGCCTTTTTCTTTGCGTCCTTTGAGCCAACTATCAGAGATTTCTTGGAGACAAGCCATCGTTTCTGATGAAAAAGGTGGCTGCAACACATCGAAGGTATAGCCTTCTTTGGTGATTTTATTGAGAACAGCGCGAGTCCCTTTCATCTTTTTACCGGCCGTGGTAAACGTAGTCAAATCCACCAGGGCTTCTTCCCCCATCTTGATAAAATCATAACCTAATTCATGTAAGATGGTGACGGTATTGGCATCACACTCATAAAAGATTGGTTGGTAACACCATTGATCCGCCTCATCGATGAAGGCTCGGATGGCTGCTTGAAAATCTTCTTTTTTACCAACAGGATCACCCATCACGACGCATTTATTGTCATAGGTCGCAAATTGTAAAAAGACAGTCTCTTCAGTACCATCGTGGTAGATGTAAACGTCTTTGTCCCCTAAAAAGACCAGCTGGCTAGCACTATTGCCGCCATAGGTTTCCAAAATGCGTAGAATACGTGTTTCATCTACTGGTTCACCGATTTTTTGCCGGCGTCCTTGTAAAAATCGTAAAAACACCAACATAAAGCCCGCCACTACCAAAATCGCGATAAAGCCTGTCATCCATAGGCGCTCAGAAGGAAATACCATAAATGATATCGGATGATGCCGGCGATGATGAGGGAAGGCTGGCGAATTGTAGACACCAATGGCTACATAGAATAACGACAAAAAGCCGATAATCGCCCCATCAATTGTTAACCATTTCCATGAGTAAATCAGCTGCTCTCGATAAAGCTCACTGCGAGAACCAATCACCATCACCAACATCGTCGTCAAAACTACAATCGCGATAATACTCGTATCAAATAAACACGTGTAAACAATAGCCACGAATAACAACACGACAGTTGGATAAAAGGCACGCTTCACTTGAGCTGCAATCCCGCGCCCCATAATGAGCAAACTAAACCCTAATATAATATTGGGGTACTGTGCCACCAAATGGTAATGGAAAAGATTCATCCCCCGCAGCCAGCCAATTTCCCGGAAACCTTGTGGGATTGTCGCCAATAAGACGATTAATATTCCCGAAAGATACATTAAAAAGACTTCGATTTTATGGAAAATCTCCAGCATGAGATTGCCAGGAATCCCGTCATATCGCTGATTGAATCGCGTCCAAAGCTGTTTTGAAAAGAGGATTCCCCCGATCAAAAACGGAATCACATAATAAAAGAGGCGGTACAATAACAGCCATACCACGATTTGAGGCCGGGAGATCCCCAAATTTGTCAAACCGAGGATCATCATGACATCAAAGGAGCCCAACGCACCAGGAATCATCGACACAATCCCGATGATTGAGGAGGCAATCAATAAAGGCACCAAATCCCACAAGGACACTTGAATCCCCATCAGCCAGCCAATGAGACTAAAACTAACGACGACCCCCAGCCATTCCAAGAAAGAAACACCTGTCAGCTGTAGCCGGTATCTAGGTGATAAGCCACCCAAGATTCCTTTTTTCTTCAGCATCGTAAAAAGGTATACCAGGGGGAAATACAAGCCGCCACCTAGAAGCCATGGCCAGTATTGGCTGACGAAAGGACTGCTTTTGCCACTGATTACCATGCCTAAACTTAACAAACCAAAAAGCGACAGTCCCGCTTCCAAAAACAGCAAAATTTTTGACAAAGGTCCCAACACTTCTTTGGCAGATTTGCCTTTGGAATAAAACTCTGAACGTAAGCCGATACTCACCAAGCCGCCAAAACCGACCAAGTTGTTGATGGTATTGACTAGCCAACTGGTTTCTAAGATGTAGCCTTTTTTGTGTTGTAGGCCCATCATCTGGTTTAACGTAAAATCATAGCCAGTCATAGGTAAGACAGCCAGCAGCCCCACTAACGCCATCAAAAGCACTTTATAAACCGGAATATCCACAAAAATAGCAGAAAGTTGTTGCAAGGAAATGGTCTTGCCGATGGACAAGATTTCGGTAAAGACAATCACCGTTACCGCTAGTAAAAAAATTGTTTTGAATAATCGTTTATGCTTGGTAAACCATACGCCTAACTTTTTCATCTACACACCTACCGTTTACTTTGATTTATTGTCACACTCAAACTAGTTTTCTTCTGTCACTTGCAGAGGCAATAATAAGACGCGATCCATAAAATGACTAGTTAAAAAAGGCATCTTATTTTGCCGATATTTTTTAGCGCCACTTTCAAATATCACAGCCAATTGATTTTCAGCTTCATTGATACTTACTTCTTCTACGCCCCGTGGCACCTCAATGACTCCGGGATCCACGGCTCTTTTTAAGAGATCGATTTTTTCCCAACGACTAGGATCAGGCAGGCGATAAGCCATTCGTAGTTTGCCTGGACGGTGACCATTGGATTGACTGATGATCATCAAACCGGATTTTGCCAAACTTACTCCCTGCATGCGATCCCAACCAGGAGTGTAGGAGCTGATGGCCCCTTGCTGGATCAAGGATTGAATAAACGCTTTTTCGATTTCTTTTTGCTTTCCCGTCTTGAGGGCTTTGGCCAACTCTGGACTGCCGTCATCCCTGATTGTCGGAAGTCCACCAGCCTGATTTAACGGGACCGAAACGATTGAACGCTCCTCTTTATTAAACCCATACTTTGCCACAATCAACTGGTTACGATACAAAGTCAGAGAAGAGGTCCGAATGCCAATCGGCCAAATACTTTTTTGACTGATAATCGGCGCTTGCTCTGCGGCTGCCTGATAGTCGTCAATCACTGCTTGATCGAGAAAGCCAAAACCAGCTTTTTTATTCGTATCATCAGAATAAATCAGCCGTCGTCGCTCATCATCATAGGAAATTCCTCCCACGTGAGCTTTACTAGGTAAAATCAAACTTTTCACGTATTTCTTACTTTTTTTGTCAATTTGAAAAATTAAGGAATTTAACCGATGATCCCCATCGTAAACACTTATATAGTAGTGATCTTGTGACTGGGTCAATCCTTGTGGCACCCAGTCCGTGCCGAAAGCAGCTTGTTTTGTTTGATAATCAATCGACCAAGCCCCTCGCAGTCCCGGAATTACTAGAAAGCTACTTTCATCAAAGGAAATCCCCTTGTTTTCTTGATGACGATTCAACTGCTTTAGTTGGTCACGAACAACTGACTCTGCTTGTAGCGGTCGAGGATCTGCCTCCCATTTTGGCACTTGATCCGGAGTAGCCACCAAACTGGTAAAGTACTGTTGATTCCAAAGGGTTCTTCCACTGATTCCACCAACTACTAGCAACCCACTAACAAATGCCATCACCAAATAATGACGCTTTTTCATTTATGTGACTCCTCCTTTTTTGATTTGCTAAGTAATGGGCCTTTTCATTTCCAAACTAAGAAGAAGCTGCGAATCGACTACTTGTGCTGGAGACTTCTCAGACTGACCAGTAAATAAGGTAAATATAAGAACAGCAAGGTCAGCCGTTGCCAGAGCCCGCGATGTGCTACGTGGTAGGCTTTTAAAAGCGGAAGTTTGGGCGAAGAGAATAAAAGCATGGTGATACCCGCCAACACCAAAAGAGTTAACAGGACTAACCCCCAACCAGGCTTGTGTCTAAGAAAGAAGAGCCAAATCAATAGCCCGTTACCCACAAATAAAGCGATGAAACCCGCCCCCGAAGCGACATTATGAAGTATGCTTGCAAAGCCTACTTCTTCGGCTGTTTTGGCTCGGGCAAACAAGCCGGTAATGATGCAATCTCCCAGGCCGAAAAGGATCAAGCTTCCCACCAAACCTGCCGCCAGTAATGGTGAAGTGGTTTTAAACTCCTGATAAAAAGCCGGTGCCGCTGCAATAAAAAGTATCCCATTGAAAATCTCCCATATGCGAAAGGCATTCCGTGTTTCCATACCAGTTTCCCCAAAGCTAGAGATCAACATGTTTTTTTGCTGGTATCCGGGAATAAAATGTCCTAGCACAAAAGGCAAAAGCAATTCACTCCCCACCGCCAGCACTAAAAGATAAAAGCCAAATCGTTTGTATCCTACCATCCTACTCGCTTCCTTTTAACTCAACTTTTTTCTGTTTTGACCCATGCCAGTTGCTCCGATCCAAGCAAGTCTTTTCAATAATGTCTGACTAAAAATAGTGATTAATCGCCCTCCGTTTGAAATGAAACAGCAACTTTCAGAAATATCCTATCAAACTTTATTGCTTTTTGCTTTTAAAAAGTGAGCATGTGACAAATCTGTTACCGAAAATTTACCGAAGTTTTGTAATTGATTTTACGCTTGTTCGTCAACCATTGCCACCTATCTGATAACAAGCTACAGCGCCTCTCCCTCCTAACTCACAAATAACGACAACCGCGCCCCTCTCGACAAGTCTGACAGTGAGGGACACATTGCTATTAGATGATAAGAACTGCAAATCATAAGGAAACTGGCGGAGACGGTATATGTATCGCTTAGCCTTAATTTCAAAAAAGCTTATTAGACTGGGCCGACCTTTCTCAAATCAACTGAACACGAGGACTGAGTTCGATTGGACAGGAAATATTCCACAACAATCGAGTAGGAGATGAGAGATTAATTCCCTCACCGACCTCTCACACCACCGTACGTACGGTTCCGTATACGGCGGT